>JAOTSI010000405.1 GCA_029865005.1 Desulfobulbaceae bacterium | reverse complement strand
TCTCAACTTGGCATGTAATCTGTTGACCTGACCCCACGATAACGGTCCACCTTCATGTTATATTGTTAAATCAATTTAACGAAGGAGGAAGACCATGCCGAAGAAACGTTACCGACCCGAGGACATCCTGTCCAAACTGCGAGAAGCAGATATTCATATCGGTCAAGGAAAGACAGTAGCCGAAACGATACGGATATCAGGTATCAGCGATGTTACTTATTACCGCTGGCGTAAAGAATATGGTGGTATGACCACTTCCCAGGTAAAACGACTGAAGGAGTTAGAAAAAGAGAACCAGCGACTCCGTAAGGCTGTATCCGATCTCACACTGGACAAGCTGATCCTGCAAGAAGCTTCAAAGGGAAACTTCTAAGCCCTGAACGTCGCCGTGCTTGCGTGAAGGTAGTTCAGAAACGTCTATCTGTTTCTGAACGAAAAGCCTGCAAGGTATTAGACCAGCATCGTTCAGTACAACGCCGTCAGCCTAGGCCAAGAGATGGTGAAGCATCCCTGACACAAGCTATTATAGACATGGCCACTAAATATGGCCGTTATGGGTATCGCCGTATCACAGCCCTGTTGAAGAATGATGGCTGGCGAGTGAATCACAAGCGGGTCGAACGTATCTGGCGGCGTGAGGGGCTGAAGGTTCCCAAGAAACAACCAAAGCGGGGAAGGCTCTGGCTCAATGATGGTTCCTGTATCAGGAAAAGGCCGGAGTATAAAAAACATGTGTGGGCCTATGATTTTGTCATGGACCGTACCCATAACGGTAAACGGTTCAGGATGCTGACCGTTATTGATGAGTATACGAGAGAGTGCCTGGCTATCAAGGTGGAAAGAAAACTCAACTCGGTCGATGTGCTAGACACGTTGTTGGATCTATTCATCCTGCACGGCTTGCCAGATCACATACGGTCGGATAACGGTTCTGAGTTCACAGCCGAACTTGTCCGGAACTGGCTGAAAAAACTCAAGGTGAAGACACTTTTTATCGAACCGGGTTCTCCTTGGGAGAACGGATACAATGAATCATTTAACGGAAAGCTGCGTGACGAATTGCTTAACGGGGAGATTTTTTATACAATCAAGGAAGCGCAAGTACTGATAGAGCAATGGCGGAAGGAGTACAACACAATCCGTCCACATAGCTCATTGGGTTACAAACCGCCTGCACCAGAGGCAATAGCTGTAGGATACAAAAACAAGGAAAAGGCTATCCCGATTCACTAACTTGAAAGTGGACCTCTTAGGTGGGGCAGGTCATGATCGTGCTGTTCTTCATTTTTTGCTCGAAGAAGCAGATATTCAAGGGTATTTCGACAACTTGTATTCGATGATACGCTCTGGAGGCTACGAATTGCCTGGCAGAGTTTTCAACTGCTGCTGCCACCAAGTGTGCGGGCCTTGAACTCCATCGCTATTCTGTGGAAGAAATGACAGAGCGCATGGGTACAGAATTTGAACTCATCAAACATGAAAATTACACATTCATTAATCCGTCTGGTGACTCTCGACCTTATATTTATGTGCTTTATAGAAAGTAATAATGGTTAAAAGGCGCCACACCGGCTCGTCAGGCCTTAACGACTTTTTCGTTAAGATTGTTCAACATTATTCGTTGATGTATGTCATCAGCATCTGAATAAACTGAGGAGAATCCCATTGAGCAGGGCCAATGAATTTTTCACGGAGCACGCCCTGTTTGTCAATTATATATGTCTCTGGAAGTCCTGTGAGTCCATATTTAGAACCAACAGTGTTGCTTTGGTCATCAAGGATAGGCATTGTTGCGCCAGCTTTTTGGACAAAGACATCAGCCATTGACGGCGCGTCACGGTTGAGTATGGCAAGCATTTTAAATTTATCTTTTGGCAATTTTGTGTAAAGCCTTTGCATCGATGGCATCTCCTCGCGACAGGGAGGACACCAGGTTGCCCAAAAATTAATAAACACCACCTGGCCCTTCAGTTCGGAAAGGGTCCAGTCCTTTCCTGTTATGTCCACAAGGGTAAAGTCAGGGGCAGGGTTGCCGACTGTAGCCCTTATAGGTTCTTCTCCACAGGCAGCAATGAGCATGGACAAGCATAATATCAGGATGGAAAGTGATAATTTTTTCATAATGAATTGTAGCCTTTTATGCATTTAACCTACGCAAATATTGTTGTTTAATTTGAATAATTGGCCAATAGTTCCGAGTAAACTAATTCCTGTAATTGCTGGTACCCAAAGTTTTGCAAAGGTTTACCGTTGGCAAAGAAGCCGGGCGTTTTCTGAACTTGGAGAGTTTTGGCATCGGCAAGGTCCTGTTCTATAAGTTTTACAATTGCCGGGTCATTCATATCCTGCTTAATCCTTTCGAGATCAAGTCCGGCTTTAGGGAGAAATTGCCATATTTTTTGGGGTTGAGGATTATGGTGACTGGCCCAGTAAGGCTGGGATTTATACATGACATCCAACGTCTCCCAGTATTTTCCCTGCTTTTTTGCTGCTTCAAGAATCTTGACAAAATAATCAGCACCATCATGAAAAGGGGCGTATCGAAGAACAAGTTTTATTTTACCCGGATTAGCTGCCATCATGTGCTTAACGAAAGGTGAAAAGGCTGCGCAGGTTTCGCAGGCTGGGTCCATGAACTCGACTAGATAGACTTTTGCATCATCACTGCCAAGCATTGGAGAATGGTCTCTGACAAATATTGAAGCGTTTTCCTGGGCAAGAAAGCCGAACTTCTCCGCCTGTTGTCCTTTGTAAAACGAAGTAGCGAACACAAATGCTACGATCAATACAAGACATGAAATCCCAAAAATTACATATTTTTTCATCGAGTTGTCCTTCTTTTTAAGAGAATCAAGAGAGCAATTATTGTTGAAAATGCAAGCAGGGAGAGCATAGGTATTGTTATGAAACCAAACAGATCTATGTATTCTTCAGTACATGAAACGCCCTGACTGCAGGGCTGTATGCTTTCCGGGATGATTCCGGAATACAGAAGGTTATGGTATAGTGCCGTCAACCAGCCTGCTGTGGCCAGGGGAAGAGCATATTTAACAATATTTTTATCAAAAGGAAAAAGCCCCACCGCTAAAAGTATGACTAACGGGAAGAGAAATATCCTCTGATACCAACACAAAACACATGGGGCAAACCCCACAATTTGACTGAAGAATAAACTTCCCAGGGTTGATATGCTGGCCAGGAGCCAACATAGAAAGAGTATTGTCCAGTTTGTGTTGGCCATTCGACCTGTCTGGTTCATTTCAAAAAAACTCCTTTTTAATTAAGAGTCCGATCTCTTTTTTCAACTTTGTCCGGTTTGTTGCGAGAGGGCTATCATAAGCAAGCAAAACATGTGCCACATAGTGAGCTGTTCGGCTAACCTCCTAAAAGAAAAAGAAAAAAAAGAGAAAGGTCGTTAAGTTTGAATAGACCTAAAATGTAAGGAGTAGGAAATTATACAATTTTTTAAATAATGTCCCAGTAATTGGGTAATTATTACTCACCTGGAAATATATGCTGAGAGGAGAGCGTTGACCTGAAAAATTAGATCGACTCACCTTTTAGTCGATGAATCAAGCGCTAAGATTGCCACTACAAATCTCAACTAAACAATAATTTCCCTCAAGTTGAGGTTATCTGCGATAATCTTCAATTCAAATTAATTTCCTC
>JAOTSI010000103.1 GCA_029865005.1 Desulfobulbaceae bacterium | reverse complement strand
AAGAACTCAAGTAATCAATCTACGCCCAGCACCATTTCAATTTTATACAGCAGATGAACTATGGGCAAATGAGCATACCTCAAAACAAATGCTCGAATACCACCTAAATGAATCAATTGATGTCTCATCTCGAAACAAGAGTTTTATCGAACGTTCTGTAGAGTGGATTGCATCTCACTTTGAAATCGATGACAAAACTAGAATTGCAGACTTTGGTTGTGGGCCAGGCCTATACACAACCAGACTCGCTGAACGAGGAGCAACAGTCACCGGTATAGATTTTTCAGAAAACTCCATAAATTATGCAAAACAGGTCGCAGAAAAAGAAGGCTTGAAAATCAATTATGTCCACACAAACTATTTAGATTTTGAGACAACACACAGCTTCGATCTAATCACAATGATCATGTGTGATTTCTGCGCCCTAAGTCCAGCTCAAAGAAAAATAATGCTTTCAAAATTCTCTTCTCTTTTGAAGTCTGGTGGGTCTGTGTTGCTTGATGTGTATTCCTTGAACAGCTTTAATCAAAAAGAAGAATCGGCAAGCTACGAACTCAATCAATTAAACGGGTTTTGGTCACCTCATGATTATTACTGTTTTGTGAACACTTTCAAATACGAGAAAGAGAAAGTAACCCTCGATAAATACACAATAATAGAAGAGTCGCGAACTCGTATTGTATATAACTGGCTACAGTATTTTAGCAAGGAATCACTGAGAAAAGAATTTGAAGAAAACGGCTTTAACGTTGAGAGTTTCTACTCAAATGTCGCGGGTGAAATTTTTGACCCTGAGTCAACAGAGTTCGCTCTTGTTGTAAGGAAATTATAAACAAAACATTCACATAACAAAAGTATTAACCAGTCAATCAACCGGACACTAAAACGTGCCGGTTATTTTAGTCGTTATACTCAAAATTAACACAAAATAAATTGAAAACCATTTTTGGAGAATATTCAAATGTCTATTGTTTGTATTGATTCAGCTGAGCACTTTGAATGGGGTGACAATTGTGATGGTTGGCACTTTGTTAAATCAAAAAATTTAAGTATTGTTCAAGAAAGAGTTCCTTCTGGATGTTCAGAGACAATGCATTATCATCGATCCGCAGAGCAATTCTTTTTCGTCTTAAATGGAACTGCCACTATTGAAATAGAGGGAAAAAAAATCAATATAGAAGCAAATAATGGGATACATATACCACCTGGCAAAAAGCATCAGTTGGGTAATCAAAATGAAGCTGATCTTGTTTTTTTAGTAACAACAACTCCTATTTTATCTGGAGATAGAGTAGAAGTATAACAAGTCGATTAAGACCGAACACAACCGCCGTTCGTTCCTCACTCTAGTTGTGTCGGCCTAGCTCAGCGTTATCAAACAACAAAAATGTTGTTCCAGTTGACATTACATATGAGGCATAAAAGTGATTCTTGTTGAAATGATATTAATGGGCATTTTCGCAACTGTTTTTATGGATTTATTGGCGGGCTTTCTAGCTAGAAAAAAAATGATTTACCCATTCATTACGCCTGAAGCAATTGGGCGATGGTTTTTTTATATGTTTAGGGGGAAATTTGTACATGAAAATATTCAGAAAACACCGGCATTAAAAAATGAGAAAGCTGGATATTTTATATCTCATTATTTGATAGGAGTTGTATTAGCAGGTCTTTATCTCTTTCTGGAACTTAAAACACCAATAATTCGTGATCAAGCATGGATGCCTCTGATATTTGGAATAGCAACTGTTTTACTCCCTTGGTTTTGGCTGCTCCCAAGTACTGGCCTAGGTTTTATGGCTTCGAAATCATCAAATAGATTCCTCATTCTAAGATCCAATTTTATTAATCATACTAACTTTGGTGTGGGATTGTTTCTGTGGATTATCGTCTTACATCGCTTTTTTTTGTAAGAAATTATTCTCGTAATCAACCGTATGAATAAATTCTAACAGATGTTTTATAACAATCGGGTAGAGTTCGACGTCAAAACCTTCAGTTTTGCGCGTCTCACCCAAAACGTTGGGCACCAAGAGAGGTGGCCTATTATTAGCTTTTACTCCAAGGCGGTCATTAATCTACAGAATTCAGCACAGCCCTCTGGACTTCAAAACCCTTGATAGTTCGCCACAATAAACTGCACACAAGATGGTTGGAGTTAACGCATGATAGATCCTGGTAGTTGGTCACTAGCGTATATCGTAGCCAACTTCGCGGCAGTAGCAGCGATCATCGGGTTGTTTGGTGTCAAAATGACAAAAACCGCCCGTGAACTCGCCCACAGTTCAGGGTTGGGGGAAGCACTTGTAGGTGCTCTATTCATTGGTGCATCGACATCGTTGTCCGGAATTACGATGTCTGTCTCGGCAGCGGCTGCGGGATACGCGCAGATGGCAGTGAGTAATGGATTGGGCGGTATCGCTGCTCAAACCGCATTTCTTGCCTTGGCGGATATAGCTTACCGGCGTGCAAACCTGGAGCATGCCGCCGCCTCAGCTGAAAACCTATTCATGGCGGCCTTTGTTCTGACTTTGCTAGGTATTCATGCGCTGGCGTTATCTGTTCCTTCTGTCAGTTTTTTTGCTGTCCATCCGGCGACAGTGGTTCTAATAATTTCGTATATCTTTGGTGTGCATCTGTTGGCCCGGACCCATGACACACCAATGTGGCTCCCGAAAAGAACCATAGACACGTCACGAGAGCCTACCAATCCCAGTCCTAAGCGCCGCCACCTCCGAAAAATCTGGCTACAGTTCACCGTCTACGCGATCATTGTTGCCGTGGCCGGCTGGTTTCTCGCGCAACTGGCAGTACCTCTCGTGGACAAGACAGGTTTATCGCATGGTGTCGTCGGGGGCGTATTTACGGCTGTCTCTACGTCGATTCCTGAACTCGTGGTCGCAATCACTGCTGTGCGGATGGGAGCGCTGAATCTCGCGGTTGGGGACATTATCGGTGGTAATGCTTTTGACACACTTTTCGTCGCTGCCTCGGATATTGCTTATCGAGAAGGGCCAATCTATGCTGCCATCTCTAGTGCAGAGCAGTTTTGGCTGTCCAACTCGATAGTAATGACGGGAGTGCTTCTCATGGGCCTGATTTATCGTCAGCGCCATGGACCAGGAAACATTGGCTTGGAAAGTGTGATCTTACTCGCGCTGTATTTCGGTGGACTGGCAATTCTAGCGGTATGAGAACAGAGGTGATCAATAATAGTCATTTTATGAACGATTCAGACCATTGGTGCAGATCTTTAGATGACGCCCAACAAGCCGCTCAAGCCGACGCCGTAAACGGCGCGGCTTACCTTAAACGTTATGCGGCTCACAAAAAAATAAGCTGATTTAATCGGTTACATAAATAATTTTTTTGAAATGACTTAACCTCTTAGTTGACAGATAAAGCTAATTTTTTATCTGTAGAATGATACAATCTTATAAGATAAATTTTCAGCCCAAAATTTTCCTCAAAAAAATATACCCAAGGTAGGATCAGTCAATGCCTAAACAAACAAATTTTTCCTGTGGTAACTGCAGCAAAGTGTGGCAAAAGCACGGCATGACAAATTGCTGGAGTAGTGACCAGAAAAAACAACCACCCAGGCCGGGCAACTGCCCTGCAAAAGATCACATGGATGTGATTGAAGAATGCTTTGAACTTTACAAGGGGAGCAGTGAGGATGCCAAGATGGCCCAGGTCGCAGCAAAGGTTGAGGGGCTATGTTATCAGCCAGTGCCTGGAAGTGACGTCATTAATGCTCGCTGGACCAGGGTTGAGGACACCATCGCATTTGCGAGGCTTATGGGATACAAAAAAGTCGGCATTGCCTCTTGCATTGGCCTGCTAAATGAAACCAACCGGCTGTCGGTCATTCTAAAAGCTCAGGGCTTCACGCCTCTGTCTGTTTGCTGCAAGACCGGCAGCATCGATAAACTGGAACTGGGGCTGGAAGAGATAGATAAGGTACGACCTGAAACCTTCGAGCCGTCCTGCAACCCCATTGCTCAGGCCAAATTACTAAACCGTGCTGAAACGGACATGAATATTATTGTTGGCCTTTGCGTGGGCCATGACATACTATTTAGCAAATACTCTGATGCACCGGTAACAACACTCGTAGTGAAAGACAGGGTCACCGGCCATAATCCGGTTAGTGTCCTATATGGGCAGAATTTTTATTATAAGAGGCTGCAAGCCCAATTGTTGAATACAGGTGAGTAATGTTTACAAAATAAATGGGGTCTGACGTGTAACAAAGGGGGTAACCTGACTGCGAGAAATGTCGGCGGCGCTGACGCGGCAATTTCATTGGCGTCAGTGATGATGCAGATCGTTCCGCTTGTTTTATAGAGAGCGATCAATAACCGGCTTATATGAAAAGAGTCGTGTTGGATTTTGAAGCACTGGCTAAAAAAGCCCCCACGCCTCCAGGCTCTAATCCATCGATCAAGTCTGTTGACTTTATCCCCATCAAATCCACAGTCATCTGGCAGGCGATTATTTTCACTCCGGCTTCCTGTGCCATCTTGATAAGGGACTCCAACTGGAGGACATTTTTCTTCTTCATCATATAGCGAAACAGTTTCGGGCCAATGCCTCCAAAATTCATTTTTGACGTACCAAGTTTACCTGGTCCTTTCGGTCGCATTGCCAGTATCATTCGTTCAAGAAATCCTCTGCCGCTGGTATCAAATGAAGATTTTTTGAGGATATCTAATCCCCAGAAAGTTGCGAAGATGGTAACCTCCATGTCCATGGCAATTGCGCCATTAGCGATTATAAAAGCTGCCATGGCTTTATCAAAATCACCGCTGAACAGGATAAGGCTCAATTTATCATTCTTTTTCTCAAGCAATGCAATCCGTTCTTCCAGCTCTTTTACCTTCTCCTGAAGGCTATTAGATTCAGGTGGAATTTTTTCAACATCCTGACCCTGCTCTTTCTTCATACCAGTTCCTTACCGTATCTTTATTTAATTTTCCTTCCCATTAGCCTATTGAGATACCATATTGGAAATTAATCCTATTTTATCACCTTTTCCAATAAGTTCCTGCCAGTATTTACCTATTCACGTCATATGTTTGATATATTTACGCATTGTCCCGATTGAAGGTTATTACGATACATCTCAACTTGTCTAAAAAATAGGTTTCTACTAAATTCTATGCCTCTCTCACTTGATTATCCTGCCGTTTTTTCCTAAAAAGAAAAAAAGTATAAAATCTCAAACTTTTCAGGAATACCTCTAAATGGACATACAAATAAATCCCAACCCAAGGAAGCAAACCATTAAGAGAAAACAAGCTAATACTGACGTTATGATACAAAACACCTGGATTTTGTTAGTTATCGCTTGGGTCATTTATCTAATACCGATTCCTGGAACGAGTTATATAGCATCAGTATTAGTTCTTGGTGGATTTATCATGACAGTAGTTACACTTGCTAAAGGAAAAACACAGCAGGGCATTATACAGTTATTGTCGATTTTTCTTATTACACCAATATTTTGCTTTTTAGGAATGATAATTTTTTGGACATTTGTAAATAAATCAATAGAATTGAACAGTATAAATTCAAAATCGATACAAAATGCAGTTATAAAAGATTACAATAGGGAGATTAATAAAATTAAAAAATTAGAACATAAAGTTTATCAGCCAAGAATAACTAAAAATATAAAAAAAGATGAAAAAAAAGATATTGTTTACTTGAAATATATAGTCCATTTAAAAGATGGCGGGAAGGTAGAATGTTCCAAATTAGATAGAAAGGGAGATTCTATTAAATTAACAAGCCAGTCAGGTTTATTGATGGATGTCGACTTGTTCAAGGTTGAAAAAATAGAAAAATTTGAAACAGTTAACAACAAGACAAATATTTCATCATGGACGCCGGGTAACAAAGGATAATTAAAAAGGGTAGATTTTAAAGGAGAAGAAATTGATGAAAAAATCACTTGGCGCTAATACACTAATCGTTCCCACACCGGTATGGTGCGTTGGCTCATACGATAAAGACGGTACCCCCAACATCATGACGATAGCTTGGGGTGGCATTTGCTGCTCTAAGCCACCTTGCATGACCATTTCTCTTCGCAAGGCCACTTACACCTTCGGTAATATTATGGAGAGGAAGGCTTATACCATTAATGTACCTTCTGATAGGCATGTCAAAGAGGCTGATTATTTTGGTTTGAAATCTGGCCGTACCGTTAACAAATTCAAGGAAACCGGTCTTACCCCTGTGAAGTCCGAACTGGTTGATGCGCCGTACGTTGAAGAATTTCCGATGGTTGTAGAATGCAAAGTAATTCATCACTTTGAGATTGGTTTGCATACCCAATTCGTGGGTGAGATTTTGGATATCAAAATTGATGAAAGCATGTTGAATAAGGAAGGTAAACCGGATATCGAAAAAATTCGTCCCCTTATCTTCAGCCCAGGAGTTCAACAATATCATGGAATAGGAGAATACATTGGAGATGCTTTCAAGATTGGAAAGAAAGCCTCGAATCAAAGTTAAATTGTGTCTAGGTAACCAGGGGAAGTCCATGGTGGTGCGGTAAAACAATGGTCACAATGGTTTTATAGCGGCAAAAAAAACTCCTCGATTCCGCCGTGTCCAGGCCGCTTATAGTAAAGTATTTGGGGTCAGAGTGAAAATAAATAATCTTTCTCCTGTCATTCGCAGTATACTGGTCCGTTTTTGTCTGGCAGCCCGATGACGGGTATGAAATAAGGTTCTGCAATATGCCGGAACCGCGCGGATTAATGAGGTGGTCATAAGAAATGAAAGCTGAAGTGAAACACCTGGAAGATGAGCAACTGGCAAACGGCGTTGTGGTAAGGTTTTATGATGAATCCCGCAGGGTGGCCGGTGATCGCTGGCAGGTTACAGTGCGCTACGATGCCGTGGTCTCGGTCTCTGAAACCTTTTGGAGTCTGGTGAGTGAAGAGCCGGAATTGATTGAGGAGATTCGTGCCGCCTTAGGGGCGGAGATTGTCCTTACCCATGTCAATGAGCGGAATTTTATTTCAGCGGAGGAAAAGGAGGCGTTGGTTGCCGAAATAGTCAGCCGGGTTCGGAAAAATATCTTCGGCTATCTCGCTGATCCTGGATTTCCCGAGCGTTATTTTAAACGCTGTTTTAAGGAAGCGCGCGAGAAAATTGAGCGGAAAAAGAGAGAGGTGGGGGTTGCGGACAACGAAGATGTTAAAGAGCCCCTTGATTTTTCCCATCTTTTTTCAGATGTGAAAAAAAGCGAATAACGCAAATCAATTAAGGGGAAACCTTACTTTATTCTAACCAAACAATCCACCGGTTGAACCGCTGATTTTATCGTTGTTGTGGACGCTGCGCGCCCTCAACAATACGCGGCGATTATCTGAAAAAAACTAAAAATGATCACACTTGGCCCAATCAAACCTGAAAAGAATGAATTTCAAGATGATGATTTGGTTTGTTACTGTTTTGAATATACAAAGAAAAATATCGAAGAAGATTTTAAGAATAATGGTTATTCCAAGATTCTTGAAAAAATAAAAACAGAAAAAAAGAACAAAGGGTGCAATTGCGAGATTAATAATCCCAAGGGGAAATGATGCATCGCTGATATTCACCAGGTGGTGAAAGAAATAGAAGAAAAAACAAAAAAATAAACAGATAACAAGCCAATTAACGCTGACCGCAAAACGTCGGGGCTTTGAGAGTTTTTCGATACGCAAAAAGTAATTCAATAGTTCGACTTTTATCTTCCGCATATTTGCGACAGGTTATCGCGATGTTAGCTGCCTTAATTTCATATGAATAATATGCCGAATAATTTAGAAAATATAGGATTTAGCAAGTGGATACAGGCATCAGTTACCTCTAAAAGCTTGGAACAATTTGATTTAGCAAGAGTTGTAGCTGTCCATAAAGACAGCTATACCGTAAGCAATGGGGAGGTTGATGTTTTAGCGGAATTGGTTGGAAAACTCATGTTTAGCGCTTCATCTTCAACTGATTATCCAGCAGTAGGTGATTGGGTCCTGGTCAATTTTTATGATGAAGATACCTTCGCAATAATTCAAGAAGTCTTATCGCGTAAATCTTTACTGAAAAGAAAAACTCCCGGGAAAAAAGTAGATTTTCAGTTGATTGCAGCCAATATCGATATTGCATTGATCGTTCAATCTCTGAATGAGAATTTTAACCTCCGTCGTCTTGAACGTTATCTTGTCATGGTCAACGAAAGCAATATCCAACCGATTGTACTGCTGAGCAAAAGTGATCTACTTGCAATTGAGGATATTACAACCAGAATCGATGAGATTCAGAAGATTATGCCGCAGCTACTAGTAGTTCCCTTCAGCAACGAAAATGAAGCCAGCTTGGACCATGTAAAAGAAATTATGCAACCTGGACTCACATACTGCTTGTTGGGCTCTTCAGGAGTTGGCAAAACAACGCTAATAAATAATCTCATCGGTAAATCAACTTTTAAAACAAAAACGGTCAGCAAAAAGGAAAGTAAAGGACGGCATGCTACAACGCACAGGCAGCTTATCAAGCTAGATTTTGGAGCAATGGTCGTTGACACACCAGGTATGCGTGAACTAGGGAATTTCTCAGTAGATACCGGGCTTGAAGAAACATTTTCCGAAATAATAACTCTGTCTGAAAAATGTCACTTCAATGATTGTTCTCATGTTGGAGAAAAAGGATGTGCTGTTTTGGATGCTGTTGAAAAAGGTCTATTGTCTGCTGAGCGTTATCAAAATTATATAAAAATGACCAAAGAATCCAACTATAATGAAATGTCATATCTGGAGAAAAGAAAAAAAGACAAGCAGTTTGGAAAACACTGCAAATCTGTAATGAAACATAAAAAAAGCCAAAAATAGCACCTACCAACCGCTACACACATACCGCAAAAAAGGCTGCGCTCGTTCCTCGCTCCCCCTTTTGCGGCCGGTGAAGCGAAGCGTTGGCCCAAAGCTTGTTCAAACCATCGGGTATTATAACACGGTAATAAATAAGACGATCTGACATCTGTATGTTAGCGATAACTATTTTTTGTCTTGCCTATATTGGCATAGCCCTGGGAAAAATCCCTGGGCTCATTATTGATAGGGTTGGCGTTGCACTTCTTGGAGCCATCGCTATGGTGGTTTTTGGCGTTGTTACGATAGAAGGTGCCGTAGAATCGATCAATCTGCCGACAATTTTACTGCTTTACTCTTTAATGATTATTTCCGCGCAACTCCGACTTGGTGGCTTTTACACCTGGATTGCACTGAAAATCGTGCCTTATTACACCCATCCGCGACTTTTTTTATTAATTACCATGCTTGTGAGCGCTTTGTTATCTGCACTATTAGCAAATGATATTGTGTGTTTTGCGTTTACTCCTATATTGTGTCTCTCTTTGATTGAAGCAGGCCTGAATCCGCTGCCATTTCTTATCGGACTCGCAGTTTCAAGCAATATCGGCTCGGCGGCGACAATCATCGGAAACCCTCAGAATATGCTGATTGGTCAAGTCGGGCATCTGGGTTTTGCAAAATTCTTTTTTTGGTGCAGCCCGCCGTCGCTTCTCGCTCTTTTCACCAGCTATCTGATCATATTGTGGATATACCGTCAAAAAATTTATGCCCAGGAGAAAAAGATTGTTGAAAGGGAACAACCTCGGCAGCCTTTTAACAAATGGCAGACCTCAAAAGGAATCTTTGCGATTTTGATACTCACAGCGTTATTTTTTTCTTCAATACCGAGGGAATTCTCAGCAATCGGCATAGCTGGAGTATTATTATGCAGTCGTAAGATGAAAACCAGAGATATTATGGGGCTGGTGGATTGGCACCTGATCACATTATTTTGTGCGCTTTTTGTAATCATCCATGGTGTTTCACAGGGTGGTTATCTGGAAATTGTGATGAATCGACTCTCCAATATGGGGATGAATCTGCATAACCTGCCTATATTGACCGGAATATCAGCGATATCAAGCAACTTGTTCAGCAATGTGCCGGCAACAATGTTACTCATTAGTTTTCTTGATCCTCTTGAACATGCCCAGTGGTATACGCTGGCAGTGTCGAGTACTTTTGCCGGAAATTTATTTTTGTTGGGCAGCATAGCAAATCTGATAGTCGTGGAACAGGCCGCAAACTTCGATATAAAAATAACATTTTCGCAGCACGCAACCGTTGGAATTCCAGTGACGTTAGCATCCCTGCTGATATTGTTTTTTTGGATTTTAATCCTATGATTGACAAGCATGTTGGTCTGGAAGAGTTGGGTGATAGAATTTGGCGAGTATATTACCGGCAGAAAATGCTGGGATATTTTGACGAAGAAACATTAAGAATACAGGATGAGATCGGGAGATTGAAAAGAAACAATGTGTAAACGATGTCCTGACACAACTGTAAACGATGTAGTGAACTGAACAAATATGAACCGAAAACTTAAAAAACTCTTTGCCCCGATATCATTGCCAATTCTCTTTTTTATTGTAGCAATAATTATTGGAGCAATTCTCCTGCATAGTTCTTTTAGCAGTTATTACAACAAAATATCCTGGCTTGATGCATTGTTTACGGCAACATCGGCTGTCTGTGTAACTGGCTTGACGGTTGTTGATACAGGCCGTGGATTTACTCAAACCGGCCAGACAATCATAATGGTTCTTATCCAGTTGGGTGGGATTGGCATAATGTCGTTTTCCAGTCTTGCCTTTTATTTATGGAAAAAACGAGTTTCCTTAACAGATCGAATAGCTGTCGGCCAAACCCTTCTTCATGATTCAAAATTTCATTTAGGCAAATTTCTTATTCAAATTGTTACTGTCATCTTCACCATAGAGTTGTCAGGAGCCCTCATCCTTTTTGCCATAGATTCACACAATTTCTCACCATTTTCCGCTGTATTCCATTCAATTTCAGCTTTCTGCAATGCAGGGTTTTCCTTAAGTTCCGACAGTCTGATACAATATAGGGGTAACTGGCCGGTCAATTTGACAATTATGTTTCTCATTATTCTTGGGGGAGCAGGTTTTGCTGTAATAATTGAGGGGAAATCCATCATATTGTCATTCTTGGGAAGTGGGGCTCGAAAAATTAAAAACAGTTGGCAATTCAGAGTTGTTATCAAAACGTCTCTTTTTCTTATTGGAGTCGGTTGGATATATCTTTATTTTGCAGAATTTATAAGTTTTAAGGAATATTTACCATTACATGAAGCGTTACTTACATCACTATTCCAATCTGTAACTTGCAGGACAGCAGGATTCAATACTTTGAACATCGCCAACATGACAAATGTGTCTCTTGTTTTTATGATTTTCTTAATGTTTATCGGGG
>JAOTSI010000404.1 GCA_029865005.1 Desulfobulbaceae bacterium | reverse complement strand
ATGAAATTGCGGATAATCGAGAAGATGATGACGGAAATGGATATGTTGATGATTTACATGGTTGGAACTTTCTCGGCGGCGATAATCAACTGATAAATCTTGAACATCGCGATGTTGTCAGTGATAATGTGATCAGACTTAATGAAATAATAGAGAAAAAGCGAATAGGTCGGGCAAATGAGGAGGAGCTTGCCTGGTTTGAAAAGAAAATGAGAGATGGCATATTAAAAGCCAAGTTTATCTTGGCAGGTCCGTACTCACATGGCACTCATGTCGCGGATGTCGCTGGTCGTGATCTTCCGGGACTCAAATTGATGCCTATTCGATTGATTCATGTTGGGTTGAGCGTTGAAGGATCCAGAGCGGTTCCACAGCAAGATGCAAATCTCACAGTATTAAGAAATTATCTCAAGGGCGGGTTTGCTGAAGATTACGCTAAGAAATTTAGACGAATAACCAGCTACTTAAAGAGTCATGGGGTGGATATAGCAAATGGGTCTTATGGTATGGGGTATAGCACTCTTCAAAGAATTACCAGCCATTTTTATTATGAAATCTATAAACAGAAACCTCAAAAACAAGAGGTGGAGGTAGTAACGCAATTCTTGGCAGGGGAGCTCGCTAAAAAGTGTAATTCGATTATTGGTGAAACCTCTGATACGCTGTTTATCTATGCTGCAGGGAATGACAGCAGTAATAACGATCATTTTCCAACATTTCCAACCAATACCATGGCCGAGAATGAGATCAGTGTGGCAGCTACTTATGAAGATGTGTTGCTCGCACCGTTTTCTAATTACGGACCGATAACAGTTGATGTCGCTGCGCCTGGTGTTTTTATTAAAGCTGCCGTTCCGGGTGGTAAAGAGATGTATATGAGTGGGACTAGCATGGCGGCCCCATATGTTACTAATGTAGCGGCTAAAATAAAAGCAATAAATGACAATCTCGTCCCTCGAGATATAAAGGTTATTATTATGGAGACTGTTGATATTAAACCTTTTTTACAGAGTAAGGTGAAATCGGGAGGAATCGTCAATATGGAGAGAGCAGTAATTGCGGCTCAATATTCGGTAAATAATGATCTTGTCACCGCTATCCAATTGGCCAAGCAGGAAGTACGTGCAAAAAATACTAGAGGAATGGGTAATGAAACGATGTCTCGTGATTCTGAGTATTTGGTGCCGATGCCGAGCATGATTGATTTGAAAATGCTTTGAGTTAATGAGCGTGGTTATTTACTCAAATTTCAAATATAGTCTAACTTTTAGAATTTATAATAAGAGTTAGTGGGGTGGTAATTGTCCTTTGTACCCGCTCGGCTAGAAATTGTTTTTTTAAAAAGTATATATTTAGTCGACAATAATAATTAGCATGGAAACTTCAATTGGCGAAGAAAGGGCCATGAGTTAATTTTGTTCATATCTAATCCAATATGTACAATCTCTGATTCAAGAAGAAGTGATTTAAGAGCCGCCACCTTAAGGAACGCAAAATAAATAACTTCTTATCCTTGCGTCCGCCTTGAGGCCGTATTTAGCGCTGTATGTCTATGGTTTTATTAGGTCGGAGTGAACAGGACAGATTTAAAATTGAACACGATAATTAGGAAAATTATTTTATTTTGTACTCCTAAGTAATAGGCTTTTTGTAACTATGGATTTGGATATGGATATGATACGGACCACGGCGGCTGTGGTTTATAAAAAATATGTTGCGGGTACGGATCACGAAATACGTTTGAACCTGGAGGACTTGGTTCATGTGGGGGTGGTGGGATACTTGGATGGTCATAGGCGATTACGTGATACTGGGAAGGATAAGTGGGTGTTTTTACGTTACCGGGTCAAGGGGGCTATGCTAGATATGTTACGTAATTTAGCTCTGGTTCGGATGCCGCGTGAGAGAGCAGTCGAGGTCAAAAGATTGAGGAAGTCACTCCGGGATGCGGATCGAAAAGGTGGAGATGGGTTGCAGACTCCCTGCAATAGCGCAGCGGAAGACCGGGCTCTGGCCGAAGCGCCGAAAATCGTTTTTGGAGATCAGTACGGTTTCGAGGATGCAAAACGTTCATTATTTGATCTGCTACCGGGGGGGCAACGGCCTCAACTAGACGAAACCTTGAAAAAAGAGGCAACGTATCTCATAGGGTTATGTTTGGACGGTCTAGATGTGGAGCGTCGTTTGGTTTTGACAGCGCGTTATCTGGAAGATGTGAGCCTGCAGGAGTTGGCTTCCGGTTTTTCTTGTACCCCTCAAGCCATTCATTATAGGGAAAAACAGGCCTTGTCTCAAATGAAAAACTGTTTGGAGAAAAACGGGTGGCATTGGGATGGAACTGAAGAAGAAGTGGTTTGGTGACATTCGGGTGGGTGCCCGACTGAACCGAGAGATTCCCTTGAAATTCCTATGTGAACATTATTGTTTATTAGGTGGGCACATTCAAATAAAAGGTGAGGTGGGAATATGACAAGAACACTGCCATCGTTGTCCGTTCGACATGGGCTTGAAATATGGCGGGAGGAGAGGACTGATTTTTCCCGTTTCGTACATCTATCTGAAGATGTGTTCAGGGAATTGGCTGGACCCGGTGGGTTGAAAGATGCCGACAAAAAGGTGCTTGAACATCTGGCGACCTGTTCCTGTTGCTTGTCTATTTGGGCTGATTATAATCAATTGGCTCAGAATGGATTTTACAGCGATGGTGAGGCGGACGATTGGTTCGCAGGCGGAATCTCCGAGGCGGCTTCGACCCATGACCGTGAAGGGGTATCAGTGAGCAGTACCTGTGGTCGTTTTCTATTGTCGATTTACTATGATCAAGCTTTGGTCGATGAGGCCATGGTTGTTTTGGAGGTCACTGGTGGCGCAATGGGAACATTGGAACAAACATATGTATGTATACGGGACCGTGGTGGTAAGCAATTGTTGCATGGCCGCATAGTCGGTGATCGTTTGGCAAGGCGATATGATATGGGATCCGGAGAGCCGGATTTGCAGACTTGGTCGATCAGGGTTGGTGGCGGGAGCGAGATGGTGGAGTAATGAGCGAATTTGACAAAACCATGCCCATGTCGGTTTTTCCGGCTAAGTCTTTTCGTGTCTGGATGCTTTTTGCTGCCGGTTCAGCAGCGGAGATCGAACTTACTTGTCATCGGAATGAGGTCTCGGCTGATCGTCCGGTAAAAGTCTATCCATTATGTGACTGTTCGATTGCTTGTGTTAGAGCTGGGGACAAGGCGGCTGAAGCTGCATATCTGGAATATGGACGTCACAGGGACGAAAAGGAAACGTTTCGTCTTGGTTACGATCTTAAAGGGTCTGTGGCTGGGGTGAACGGGGGCAGCGGGGGGTTGGCGTTGGCGCTCGCCTTTTACGGAGAAATGGCTGGAGGGCCGGCTCGTGGGGTGGCGGCAAGCGGTGAGATAATCAGCTTACGCGATGGTGCCGTTATTGGACCCGTAGCTGAGATAACGGTGAAGTTGGAGATGGCTCTTACCTTGTTGGGGCCGGGTGACTTGGCATTATATCCTGCTTGCATGGAAAATGAAATTACCTGTGAACTTCGTGATGCATATGCTAAACGACGGGTGGACTTACAGTCGGTTGCAAGTGTATCAGATGCTATAAGCTTGCTTTTTGGTGAGCAAGCCGAAGTGTCGCCGCCACCTAATTCATCGCAGAATCCTTGT
>JAOTSI010000102.1 GCA_029865005.1 Desulfobulbaceae bacterium | reverse complement strand
AATGACTTCCTGTTATCTATGATTTCTTATCATTTTTTTCCGCTATTTCCGGGGTTACCTGTCGAGTATTTCACTAAGAAATACAGCAGTATGAGAGAGGTCTTCCTCCTTAGCTACTTTTTCAGGCTTCCCTTGGACGGTAACTCTGCCGCCACCTGTACCGCCTTCTGGCCCCAGATCAATAAGCCAGTCAGCTTCTGCCATTACGTCCAGGTTATGTTCAATCACCACTACGGTGTTGCCGTTATTCACTAAACGGTGCAGAACTCGGATCAGTTTTTCCACATCCGCCATGTGTAAGCCAATGGTGGGTTCATCTAAAACATAAAGATAGTGGGGTGGGGTGATATTTTTGCGAGTTGGTCGCTCCTTAACCGGTTTCACCCTGGCAAGTTCAGCTACCAGCTTGATACGCTGGGCTTCGCCGCCTGAGAGGGTGGGGCTTTGCTGGCCGAGGGTGAGGTAGCCCAAGCCCACGTCGCGCAATAGGGTTAGGCTGTGGTTGAGGTTTTTATGGTGGGCAAAAAACTCAACGGCTTCGTCAATGCTCATATTCAACACTTCGCCGATATTTTTACCCTTATAGAGTACATCCAGGGTTTCTTTGGTGAATCGCGCCCCCTTGCAAGTTTCGCACTCCACCGTCACGTCGGGCAGGAAGCTCATCCCCACCTTTTTCAGTCCCTGTCCCTTGCATTCCGGACAACTTCCTTCCTTGGTGTTAAAGGAAAAGCGGCGTGGTGTATAGCCCCGCATCCTGGCTTCCACCGTCTCGGCAAAAAGTTTACGGATCAGATCCCAAAATTTGATATAGGTGGCCGGACAGGAACGGGGTGTGCGGCCGATGGGACGCTGATCCACCTCCTTTACTCCGGCAATCTTCTCCCATCCTTCAATGGATTTGCAGCCCATGATTTGGGGAATATTATTGTCTCGACCAGCTCCCTTAGCGGTAAGCCGATGCAAATTATTATAGAGAATTTTCCGCACTAAAGTGGATTTACCCGACCCTGATACCCCGGTAACGCAGATCAGACGTGCGAGGGGAAATTTCACTTCCACATCTTTTAAATTATGCAGGTTTGCCTTTTTGATCAGCAAATGATCGGTGGTGCTATAAACCGGCCGCCGTTTTCCGCGCAAGGGGTGTTTCATGGGACTGCGTAAGCATTGGCCAGTGATGGAGGTAGGGTTGCGTACGAGATCCTCCACCGGCCCCACCGCCACCACCTTGCCTCCATTAATTCCGCCTCCCGGCCCGAGATCAATCACTTGGTCTGCACTTTTGATTGTCTCTTCATCATGTTCCACCACCACCACGCTATTGCCTTTGGCCCGTAATCGATGCAAAATATCCAGTAGCATGATGGTGTCGCGGGGATGTAATCCTATTGTGGGTTCATCCAGGATATAGCAGACACCTCGCAGGTTGGAGCCCAATTGAGCTGCCAAGCGTATGCGCTGGGCTTCGCCGCCGGAGAGGGTTGGAGCTGATCGGTTAAGGGCCAGGTATCCCATGCCCACCTGGCGTAAGAAGCCGAGTCGAGATAATAGTTCGGCCACAATGTCGTGTCCTATCTCAGCCTCTCTTCCGGTAAGGGTTAGCTTGCTGAAAAATGATTGTGCTTTAGCCACCGTCATTTCAGTGAACTGGGCAATGGAACGATCTTGCCAACGCATTCCCAAGGCCTCGGGGCATAAACGGCTTCCGTCGCAGGATGGGCAAACTTGTTCTTGATCCTCAGTCCATTCCTTCCAGTGGTTTTCCTCACCGCTTTGCTCTTCATCGAAGTCCGGTAACACCAAACCTGTGCCGTAACAATCCGGACACCAGCCCCGTTTAGAGTTATAGGAAAAGAGACGGGGATCTGGTTCCGGAAAACTCATACCGCAGCCGGTACAGGAGCGATGGGTTGAAAATAATATTCCTTGCCCTCTGTAATCTTGAGAGATGTTCAATGCTACCACTGAGACCACGCCTTTGCCGTATTCTAGACCTATTTTTAAGGAGTTGGCCAGGTCGTCTTTGTTTTCGGTGGTAACTTCGTGGGGGCCAAGGGGTAACTCAATGGTATGTTCCTTGTAGCGATCAAGGCGAGGCCATTTATGGGTGGGTTGCAGTTCGCCGTTTAGTATAAGATTGTTAAATCCTTTGTTTACCGCCCACTCTGCCAGGTCTTTATAATATCCCTTACGTCCTGAAACCAGGGGGGCCATAATGCACACTGTTTGCCCTTGGTAGCGATGCCATATTTCGTCCATGATCATCTCTGGGCTTTGTGGGGTGATAGGAATATTACATTCAGGGCAATATTGGGTGGCTAGTTTGGTGAAGAGCAGGCGTAGAAAGCTGTAGAGCTCGGTAACCGTGGCTACCGTGGATTTTTGCCCTCCGCGACTGGTCCGTTGCTCAATGGCAACGGTGGGTGGTACACCCAACACCGCGTCTACGTCAGGTCGGGGTGGCGGTTGTACGAACTGGCGGGCATAGGCGTTGAGGGTTTCCAGGTAGCGGCGCTGACCCTCGGCAAAGAGAATGTCAAAGGCCACTGTTGACTTACCAGAACCGGATACCCCGGTGATGACGGTGAAACCATCCAGGGGGATACGCAGATCGATATTCTTGAGATTATGTTCCCTGGCATGGCGGATAATAATATCGGGGGAGGAGTACGGGGTGCTCGGCTCTGCAGCCAAGGCCAAGGGAAATGGTTCTACGGGGGGTAAGAGCTGGTGGCCAGCACGATCAAACTCGGCCAAGGCTCGGCAGGTATGACTCTTATTCTCTCTTGCCAGCTGATAGGGCGTTCCTTGAGCCACGATCTGTCCGCCTTGCTCGCCACCTTCAGGTCCCAAATCAATGATCCAGTCCGCAGCCCGGATAACATCCAGGTTATGTTCAATGACTAATAGGGAGTGGCCATGCTGTAAAAGTTTGCGAAGGGCAACCAGAAGCACCGCTATATCGGCGAAATGTAAGCCGGTGGTGGGCTCGTCAAAGAGAAATAAGGTTTTATGTTGTTGTTTCTTTTTACCACCGGACCATTTGGCCAGATGTCCAGCAAGTTTCAGGCGCTGAGCCTCGCCGCCGGACAAGGTGGGCAGGGGCTGGCCCAGTCGTAAGTAGCCCAGTCCCACATCTTGCAGGGGTTTTAGGGCTTTGAGCACCTTGGGGTGTTGGCTGAAGAAGTCGCAGGCTTCATTAACAGTCATTGCCAAGACCCCGGCAATGGAATGTTCCACAGGCTCGGCTTCTTCATCACCCATGGGGCTCGCTATGGTCACCTCCAAGACTTCTGGGCGAAAACGTTTTCCATCGCAGTTCGGGCAGCGTAAATAGACATCGCTTAAAAATTGCATTTCCACATGCTCAAATCCGGTCCCTGAGCATTCAGGGCAGCGGCCTTTGCCAGTATTGAAACTAAAAGTGGAGGCGGTGTAACCCCGTTCTTTGGAGAAGGGGGTAGCAGCGAAGAGTTTGCGGATGGGGTCGAACCCACCTACATAGCTCACTGGATTAGAACGAGCGGTCTTCCCGATGGATGATTGATCCACCAGCACTACCTCCTGGATATCTGCAAAACCTTTCATCTCGTCATGGGCACCTGGTTGCTCCACGGGTTTACCAAGTCGTTTGCAAAGGCCACGATAGAGCACATCTTCGAGCAAGGTGGATTTGCCGGAGCCGGAAACGCCGGTAAGGCAGACCAGACGATGTTGTGGTATTCGAAAGTCGATGTTTTTCAGGTTGTGCGCGGCGGCACCGAGTATTTCCATACGGGGGGTGAGGTCGGTTACTGCCAGATTGTCTTTGCTGATGGCCACTTGTTTTGTGCCCTTTAGATACTGAGCGGTTAGTGATCTTTGATCGCTGAGCAACTCATTCATATTGCCAGAAAATACTATTTTACCGCCTCGCTCGCCTGGTCCCGGTCCCATATCCACCACCATGTCGGCGGCCATCATCACTTCGGGGTCATGTTCAACGATGAGCAGGGTATTGCCGCTGTCGCGTAAACGCTGCAAGATGGAGATTAATCGTTTGATGTCTTTGGGATGGAGTCCGATGCTCGGCTCGTCCAGCACGAAGAGGGTGTTGACCAGGGAAGCGCCCAGGGCACTGGTGAGGTTGACCCGCTGTATTTCGCCTCCAGAGAGGGTCCGCGATTGTCTGTCCAGGGTCAAATAACCCAGGCCAACCTCGCAGAGATATTTGAGTCGCGATTGGATTTCGCCGAGTAGTTGCTGGGTGGCCTCATCTAATCCACGATTAGGGGTGAAGCTGTGAAAATAATCGAGACAGTCATCAATGGGTAATTGGGTCAGTTCATGGATGGCTAAACCCTCTTCTCCGCCAAGTTTCCATAGAAGTGATTCTGGTTTGAGCCGCGCTCCTTTACAGGCCGGGCAGAGATGGTAGGCGCGATACTTGGAGAGTAGGACCCGGATGTGCATTTTATAGCTTTTGGTTTCCAGCCAATGGAAAAAGCGGCTGACTCCGTACCAAAGACCCTCATCGTGTTCTCCTTCGCCTTCCAGGACCCATTCTCGTTGCGCATCGGATAGGTCTCGCCACGGGATATCCACGGGGATCTTTGCCCTGGCGGCAAAGTGGAGTAAGTCATTTTGACATTCCAAATAACTGTCCGTTTGCCATGGTTTGATGGCCCCTTGGCTTAGGCTCAATCCCTCGTTGGGCACCACCAAACCGTAGTCGACCCCGATCATCCGTCCAAAACCCCGGCAGGTATCACAGGCACCGAGGGGAGAGTTAAACGAAAAAAGATTGCCGCTCGGTGCCTGAAAATTGATATCGCAATGGGCACAATGCAATTCTTTTGAGAAATGATGCTCCGCCAATGGCTCTTTATTCTTGGTGAAAGGGCGTACTGTTAAGCGGCCATGGCCATATTTAAAGGCTGCCTCGAGCCCGTCCACAATGCGGGTTCGGTTTTTTTCTTGTAAGCCGACCCGGTCTTGGATTACCTCCAACTCGTTGCCCACCCGTTGATGCACCCGAATATAGCCTTGACGGTTTAGATATTCCCGGACCTCTTTTTCACTGAAATTTTCCGGCACCGTAACCTGGAAGGTAATGAAGAGCAGCAGCGGTTGGCTCGTATCCAAATCAGCCGCTAATTGTGCATAGATCGTTTCCGGAACATCCTGGTTCACCGGACGGTGACACTGGGAGCAAAAAAGCTCGGATGCTCCACCGTAGAGCAGCTTAAGATGATCGTTGATCTCGGTCATGGTTCCTACGGTGGAGCGGGAGGTACGCACTGGATTGGTCTGGTCAATGGCCACTGCTGGCGGTATTGAATCGATTCGCTCCACTCGTGGTTTATCCATCCGATCTAAAAACTGGCGGGCATAGGAGGAAAAGGTTTCCACGTATCGCCGCTGCCCCTCGGCAAACACCGTGTCAAAGGCAAGGGAGGACTTTCCCGATCCCGATACCCCGGTGACCACGGTCATTTTATTAAGCGGGATATCAAGGGAGATGTTCTTGAGATTGTTTTGGTGAGCGGACCGGATGTGGATAAATTCGTCTGGCATGGTTAAGTAACTCTAAGGAATGAAATGTATAATGTAAGGAGAGTCGAATGGCTTTGTTGAGGGGGGAGTTGCCCTTTTCGTGTCGCGGCCATAGTTAAATATCTCATCTACGCGGACAGGGCAACCATGTGAAGTGAGGTGCTTATGGCCTCTTACTTTTAGGACCCCTAAAAAATACATTATCCCATCTCGGAGTCAATCGCTTACCTGCTAATTATATTTTATGATATTTATCATTTTCCGAAGGCCTTAGCTGGTTAGCTCTTCCTTGATGGCAAGACCGAGTTGGGTTAATGAAAACGGTTTTTTAATAAGTTTTTTGGCTCCTAATTGTTGTAATTTTTCTATATCTTCGTTTTTAGAGTAGCCGCTCACTATGATGGCCTTTTGTTGGGGATGCATTTCAAGGATTTGTTTATAGGTTTGGAGGCCGTTTATGCCCGGATCCATGATCATATCAAGAAGAATGAGGTCTACCTTTTGAGACTTGAGCAGTTCCACTGCATTTTCACCTGAATTAGCCTCAATTACCTCGTAACCGAAGTTTTTCAGCATACGACTGCCAATGTCGAGAATATGTACTTCATCATCTACGATCAAAATTGTTTCTCCGTTCCCTAAATAGGCGTCGGGATCGATAGTAACCCCTTTGGCTGTAATCTCTTTATCGGTGGCTGGGATAGCTATTTCAAATGAAGTGCCATTGGTATTGCTGTGGGCAGTTATGAATCCCAGGTGGTCTTTTATGGTATTCCATACCACTGCCAAGCCCAGACCTGTACCGCTTCTGCCCATGACCTTTTTAGTATAAAATGGTTCAAAGATATGTTCCATGTCTGCATGAGCAATACCTTGTCCGTTATCGCTGACTATAATGGAAACGTATTTTCCGGGAGTAATGCCATGTTTGCGGGCGGTAACGGTATCGATATCTCTGTTGGTGGTGGCTATGACTATTTGTCCATTACTTTCGATGGCTTCGAAGCCGTTAAGGACGAGGTTCATTAAACATTTTTTGATATGTATCGGAGAGCAGGAAATATATTTTATCTTGGGATCAAGCTGTAAGGTGCAACTAATTCTGTCAGATTTCGAGATAATGTGATAATGGTCGGGGGAATTTATGTATTCGGTAATGAGGTTGTTGGGACAGGCGGTATGCTTGGTATTGGCCACTCCCCGTGCAACGGTAAGCAGGTCGGCGACCACTGCCGCTGCCCTTTTCCCTGCTTCCCGTATTGCCATCAAGGGTTCGCGTAGTTCGCTTTCTTTTGGTAGTTGTTTGAGGAGTATTTCTGGGTAACCTATGATCCCTAAGAGTATATTATTAAGGTCATGAGCTACCCCTCCGGCAAGCAGACCTATGGCTTCCATTTTTTTGGCACGTTGTAGTTGATTTTCGAGTAATTGTTTTTCCGATTCTGCTTGTTTTTGGGCTGATATGTCATCGTAAGTAAAGATGATGTTATCAGAAGGTAATTTAAAAATTGAATTTTCTCTCCACTGTTTTTCGCCGCTAGCTGAACGAAAAGTAAGGCAGTGACGTATTGATTCTCCGGTGCGGCTTACTTGGCGAAAAAGATCATGGAGTCCTGAGTGGTCAAAATCTGAAAATATTTCTTTTGTGGTTTTACCGATAAGTTCATGACGTGGTTTGTTTTCTATTCTTTCTGCGGAGTTATTAAGGTTTTTTACTATATAATCTGTGTTGTTTTCGCATGGTTGTAGGATTATCATCCCGTTGTTTGAATGTTCAAAAAGTTGTCTATAGCGTTTCTCACTTGCTGCAAGTTCGGCCGTTCGTTGTTCTACTGTTTTTTCTAAGGTGCTAATCAGGTCATTGATTTTGGCGGCCATGATGTTAAAAGTACCCGCAAGTTGACCCAGTTCGTCCATATTGTCCACCGTGGCTGTGACCTCAGAGTCTCCTTGCATTAGTTTATCGGTGGCACGAGTTAGACTAATAACTCGTCTGGTAATAGTGTTATTAAGTATGGTTGCGATTCGGAGGGCGGTGATGAAACCTATACAAGTAATTACTGCAAAAAGTAAAAACGCGATTTTATAAGTTTGTTGAATAGTGTTTTTTGATTTTGCTACTTCTTCATTGGCTAAGTGGATTAAGGTGTTTGAGATTGGACCCTCGATTTCGGCCTGGAGAGCGAAGTCTTTGAGCTTTGCTTTAATCTCAGTGTCATAGCGTAATATTGCTTCGGCGGTGGCAAGGCATTGGTCGAAATTCTTGTTGATTTTATTCTTTTTTTCCTGGGAATGGGTGTGTTCGTTATCTAGTTGATTGCGTAAAGTAAAGGCGGCATTGAAGGCGGATTGCATTAGGAAACGTTTTCGTTTAATCCTATAGTCTTGGATGTAGGATTTCATGTTATAAAATGAAGAAAGTAGGTCTTCAGAAGGAGCTAGCTCGGTGGATATTGTATTAAGATGTTGATCTAATTTATCTTCTAGGCCGATATTTGGGGTGGCGAGTTTAGTTACCAGTTCAAATGATTTAATGGAAGTGTCCGCAAAACGTTTTGCGCTGGATAAATATAGGTTGAGGTCGGTGTGACTCTTGCGCAGGGTGTCATTGACTGTAGAACGTTCAATAACCATACGTAAGGAGTTGCTGGCGGTAATAACCCTGGCTATTTGTCTAATTGATGGTTGGGCATAGGTTTCGTGGGCCTTGGTTAACCCAATTTCAGGATAATGGAGGAAAAAGTCACCGTGTAATCGTCGTGCTTTTTCCAGGCCGCGGTCCATTTCCAGGACTAAACGTTGGGTTTCGGTGCTTATTTGGATAGATTCATTGGCGCGTACGTTGAGAATAAGAGCATAATATCCTGTGGCGGCAATAAGAAGAATAAGAAGGAGGAGGATGCCTATGCCTGCGCTGAATTTAACTGTTATACTAAGCTGTTGGATGCGATGGGTAGGGCTTTGTTGTTTCGGTATATCCACCTTTCCAGGTGTTGGACTGGAAAATGGTATGAGCTGGTAAAGTCGTTTTGCTATTCTTTGGTATCGTGTTGTGTTATTTTTCACTTCGATAATAGCATGCTGAGAATTAGTATTTCTGGAAGCTTAACTTAGGAACGCAAAATAAATAACTTCCTATTCTCGCGTCCGCCTTCAGGCCGCATTTTTCCGCTCCTCAGGTAGCAAAATCCTCGACGTAGCGCTACTATGCCTGCGGTTCTGCTCAGTCGGAGCGAACAAATCCGACCTAAATTCGAACACGATAATTACGGAAGTTATTTATTTTGTGTTCCTTAATATGACTACAATCGTCGAATTATCATGTTTCTATTATTGTTCCTTAAGATCTTCGGGATAGGAAAACATAATATTGTTTAGTAAACCTTTCAGTCCCAATTTCGGATTATCCATTCGAAGAATATGAAAACGAGGGACAGCACAGTCTCCGAAATTGTCACATTCCAACCAGCCGGTTATACCATTAAAGTTTTTGGTGGTATAAAGTGCATCTCTGATGGCTTGTCGACCGATATACAAGGAGCCGTTGCTTGTATGTTGGGCTACGTCCTCTATGGCTTGAAAGAGTAGGTTGGCTGCGTCAAAAGAGCTTTGGTAGTAGCTTGCCGATGGTGGTTTCTTATATTTCAATTCATATTTATTGTTGAGAATATCAACCCCCTTTCCCTTGTGGTAAGAGGGACCTATAAAGTACATGCCAATAGCTTTGTCACTTACTGCTTCAAGAAAACTATGTTCAAGTAGTGCTCCGTCGCTCATGAGGGTAATATTTTTAAAGGCCGCGAGTTTTTTAGTGTGGAGAAGGATATGGTTACCTTCCGGCTGGAATAGTGGAAAGAATAGAAGGTGGGCATCAGAGTTGATAACGGCGGTTAATACTGGTTCCATTTCGTCATCGCCTTTGCTGATAGAAGCAGTTAAAGTGATTTCTCCTCCGAGTTCAATAAATGCAGCTTCGAATCCATCAGTTAGTCCTTTACTGTAAATGTCGCCGTCATTGATGGTGGCCGCTTTGTGAATATTGAGTTTTTTAAAAGCGTAAATGGCCGCAGTTTTTCCAGCATTTTCTTCATTAGGAGCGGTGCGGAAATATCCTTTTTGCCAAAAAGGTGCTTTTTGGCCCCCGATACTGGTAAGGAATGGTGCACTATTATTGCCGGATATCATGGATAAGCCTGCGGTGGACATGGCTTTTGCGGCTGAAGCAGCTGCTGAGGAACAGGTGGTACCTAGGATGCCGATAATTTTTGGGTCGGCAATGATTTTTAAAACCGCATTTGCTCCTCCTTCGCTGGAGCATCCGGTATCTTCAATCTGAAGGTTTACCGGGTGGCCGAGAATATTGCCGGAACGTTCGGCTAAGGCCAGTTCTATACCGCGTACCTGCTCTTTTCCAAGAGGGCCGACATCGCCGGATAATGCTTGCAGAACTCCGATGTTAAGTGGTTCTTGGGGGGAGATGTGGATGCAGCCTAAATCGTCCATGCAGGTAAAAGAATTATCTGGTTGGTCGCATCCAGTTGCACCAAACATAGCTAAAAATATCAGAATGGTGGGAATAGCACCAGTTACAAAAAATGCGACATTGGTGTAATTTCCATTTAGGAAATATAATTTTTTGTTTTTTATGGTTGTGGATAATGGAACCCTCACGTTTATGTCCTTGTTGTTTAGCAATATATGTTGAATTGGTTATAGGTCTACGGGTATAGGGCCACGGAAAAGAAAAATTATAACATCTTGGAGTCTGTTGTTTATCTCTACTTGGTCACCGAGTTTATAATGAGTTGATTTAAAACACTGCGAGGAAGTGATCTGTGATCTGAATATTGGTACGCAGTTTCGTTAATATTAATTATAGTAGTTATAATTTATCACGATATTTTAAAAAATCGTAATGAAATTATCCTATAATTATAAAAATTTTTTGCTTATGTTGTAAACGGAATTGTCGAAATATTAAGTACTTTATGATAATACGAAGATTTGCAGTATGTTGACGTTTTACCTGAAGGTAATTGCAGGGTAAAAATCATAAGGTGTGAGACTCGATTTATGAAGGCATGGGGTAGGGGTTGGGAAAAATAATCTTATCTTGGAGTTGATGATTAATCTGCTTGTCTTTTAGGCCGTTAGTTTATGTATCGTTACATCGTGCGTACTATAAGCCAGTTGCTATTTGTTGAAGAAGATAAGAAACTCTGAGCAATTTTGATATTTTTTTTACCTGCCCCTGGATGGGTTTATGGTTTTGAGAGTCGAAGACTATCGTTGCAGTATTTATGAAAAGGATTTTGGGCAAGGATCATTATCGGGTAACGTTTCACGGATGTGACGAGTGATTCGTTCAAGGGAGAGTTGTCGCAGATCTATATTTTCCATATGGGAAAATTTACTGTGTTGGATCCCGGTGAGCTCGGCAGGTAGATGACCGCTGAAAAGGGCGAGACCGGGAACACCTAGATGGGCACCAAGATGGGTGGGGCCGGTGTCGTTACCTATGATGAATCGTGCGTCTTTTAGTATTGTAGCGAGTTCAAAAAAATTAAGAAATCGTTCGCCGTCGGTTAACATTTCGGCGTGTTTAAAAGAGCGGCATAGTTCCATTTCGTTGGGACCAGGTACGGTATATGCTTGGAAAGAATGTTTTTTGAGCCAAGAAGCTAATTGGTCGTAATGGGGCCATCTTTTTTCGGCATGTCCCATGGATGCACCGGGAATTAAAACCATATATGGAGAAATAATACGTTGAATAACATGATTTGGTAAATTTATTTCCTTAGCCATCCAGGAGGGATTAGGTTGTAAGGTATGTTTAATTTTTACCCCGCA
>JAOTSI010000101.1 GCA_029865005.1 Desulfobulbaceae bacterium | reverse complement strand
AAAGAACGTGAAGTTTCGCTGGCGGCTAAAGATAGTGAGGTTAGTGTTATTGAGTCTGCTAGGAATGGACTTGCCGCTGAACTAAATGATCTGCAAAATCGATTATCCAAAGCACTTGATACCACTACGAAGGTAAATGATCTGCTTAAACAAGCCTTGCGTGATAAAGGAGATGCGGAAGGAAAAGTCTTGGTTTTAACTGGAAAGGTTCGTGAGCTGGAACAAAGCTTGAAAGAGCATAAAGTCCAGCAAGAGGCAACGGTTGCTCAGGCCCTCACTGAAACCAATAATGAATCCGATGCTCGGCTTAATGCTCTTAATGATGTTATTGCTGGTCATCAGGCAACTATTGGACAACTAAATAAGAAACTGCAGGAAGCTTTACGGAAAAGTACTGCAACCCCGTCCCAGCCTTTGGTTGATCAAGCTAAGCTCTCAAGGCTGCAGACGCAGTTGGCTGATAAAGAGCGGGAAAGACAGAGCTTGAATACTAAGGTTGCCGAGTTAGTGAACCAACTGGATCAGGCTCGCAAAAAGTTGAGTGGTGCGGGAACGGTAAAAAGCGATAATGTATCCGCTTTGGAACAAAAAAAGTCCGAATTGTTAAAGTCATTGGCTAGTAAGAATGAACGGATTGGATCTTTGGAGGGTGAGGTAAAGGCCCTTGAGGGGCAACGTCAGAAAGCGGCTATGTTTGAAGAGCAAATCGCTGCTCTTAAGGAGTCGATTAGTGAAAAAGCAAATAAGCTTGATGATGCCAATCGGTTGAGCACTGAGTTGTCACATAAATTGTCTGAAGCTGAGAGGCAGAAGGCCTCTTATGGTATCAAGCTTGGTGCCTTAGGAGAATTGCTTGCTGACGTTCAATCTGATAAAAAGAGAAGTTCTCAACGGGCTGTGGAAGCGGAAAAGGAAATAAAAGCACTCAAAGAAAAGTTTAATTCACTGGAACGTGAAAGAGATGCTCTCATAACCGAGTTGGAATCACGTCAGTCCAAAATAGAGGCCTTGCTCTCCTCTCTGGATATGAATAAAATAACAAGCGAAAAAGTGCATGAAAATGCTCTGCTTATTAAGAATGGTACTGATGAGCGGGTTGAGGCTCTAGAAACCTTGCTTCATGCTAAAGAACTTGCATTTCAGCGTTTAACCACCCTGACCGGTTCGCTGATTAATTCTAAAACTGAGTTGACGGCCATGAAGGACGAGATGGAGCAACTTAAGGTATTGCTTAGGGCCAAGGATGTCGCCTTTCACAAACTTGCTGTCCGGTTGGGGGCAATGGCAACCATGCCGGAACCATTACCGGTTTCGGTTGGGGAGTTGACTCAAATAAAATCGCTATTAGCATCTAAGTCCACCGCTTTTCAAAAACTTGCGGTGACCACAGCAGGTCTTGTGGGACGGGAGCAGAAGGCGCGACAGGAGTTAGTTCGGTTACAGGAAAAACATGATGCTCTTTTGCGCGATTTTTCCGATAGCGATAATGATTCGATACCTGATAGTCGGGATGCCTGTCCTCAAACTGTTGTTGGTGCTCTGGTTGGCGAAAACGGTTGCGTCAGTGATGCTGACGGTGATGGGGTGCCCAATGATTCTGATTATTGTCCTAATAGTTCGAGTAAAGAGGTTAATGTTTTGGGCTGTGCAATTGAGGAAGTTATTTTACTCCAAGGAGTATCCTTTACTCCTGGAAAATCGGTTCTTACTGCTGCTGCGCAAGAGTGGCTCAAACCGTTGTACTCTCAGCTCAAGCTCCATACTGCATTCACCTTTGAAGTAGCGGGCCATACCGATAGTGTCGGCGACCATAATCGGAACGTGCTTATTTCTTATCGTCGGGCTGCATCGGTTCGTGACTTTTTTACGACCCATGGTTTGGATGAAACCCGTTTCACGATCAGGGGGTATGGACCAGATCAGCCGGTGGGAGATAATAATACCCCTGAGGGGCGTAAGTTAAATCGGCGGGTTGAAATGTATTTTACCCAGCCAACTTTGGAAATTGCCCAATAACTAATAATAAAAAAATATAAATAATATGGACTCATTTCTCCCTTATTTTCGAAAGATTAGTATTATTGAAGGATGCTCACTGCTAACTTTGTTGTTTTTAGCAATGCCGGCAAAATATTATTGGGGCTATCCAGCTATGATGCCGGTAGTTGGCTGGGGGCATGGTGTGCTTTTCCTGGTCTTTCTTGTTTCATCGCTCGTTATTAGTCATCGCATGAGCTGGTCCATTGGATTTTGGCTGCTGGTGTTTTTTTCATCTCTTTTACCTTTCGGTACTTTTGTACTGGATTTAAAGCTCAGGAAAATGAGTGTGTGAGAGGTTAAATATTGGTTGGCTTTAGAAAAATAAGGTTTGTGTTCTGGTCATTTATTATAGGTATGGTGCTGGCTGGTTGTACGAATTTTAATTCTATTGGACAGCAGGACGCGACAACGGATGAAGACTCTGCTACTAAAGTTATACCTGAACAATCGTCAGTTAAAACGATACTTGATGCTCGTCGCTATAAGCTTGATTTGTTAATAGAGTTGCCCATGATGGGCTATATTAAGTTTTTTCGAAGTGGCTTGGAAGAGTATTCACCTGTTTTTGAGATCTATCAAGTACATTACGGTAAAATGAAATTGTTGGGAAAAATTACCAATGACCAGCCATTTTGTATCAAAATACAACAGGGGTTTACCATGTTCAAAGTTATTGCCGGCAATGGTATGGTGAATCGTCAGACTGTTAAAGTTACTGCGGGAAAAATAAAACCCCTTGAATAAAAGTTGCTTGGGATAAAGGGTTTCGTTTTGATCATAATATTCCCTATCGATGGGATATCTTTACTAAGCATCGTTATGCAGATTTTGATGAAAAAGAGTGTCGGCCGGTTTTAATTCAATAAAGCCCACAGAAAATGTGACCAGGTACAAGATGACAGGTAATTAATATTATATGTAACTTTTGCCCTGATAAAGAAGACGGCTAAAAATACAAGTAAAATAGAATGATCTTTTTCCGTGTCCCCCAGGTGTACCTGGTAACATGGTTTGTAACGAGCTGATTGTAATATATCGCGATATAGTAAGTGGTCTGTGATGATTCATGTAAATGTTACTTTTATAATTTCCGTTGTGAATTTCCATGTATTCCCAGGTTGATGATGAATATAGCGAGCAAGGGGAAGTTATAGAGGAAGAAAAGTTTTCCATTTATCTCTGGCTTCCCTGTATTTGGTTATTCTGTAATGCCTCTCGTATACTTACTGGGCTTAGTCTTGAAGGTTCTGTGCATGGCGGACCTGCAGGCTTTAAAGCACAGGCGACTTATTTTACATTGATTCTTTTGGGTGGGTATGCCCTCTTTCATCGTAAAATTGACTGGAATGAGCTAATTCGTCATAACTTTTTAGTTATTATGTTTTTTGCCTATATGGGCATCTCTATATCCTGGTCGGATTATCCTATAACCTCAGTGAAACGTTTTGCGAAAACCGTGGGTATTTTAATGATGGCTTTTATCATTATCACGGAAAACGACCCCACTGCAGCTTTTAAGAAAGTATTGCACCGGACCTATTCGGTTCTTATTAGTACCTCAGCCCTTTTTATTTTTATCATTCCTTCATATGGTATAAAAAATACGGTTTGGCTCGGTATTACCTCCCATAAAAATATTTTAGGTGAAGTTTGCTGTGTAGGTTCTATTTATCTTATTACCCGTCTTTTTGAAAATGGGATAAAGAATGCATTAAAAAAAGATATTTTTATTGTTCTCTGCGGAGTTTTTATCCTGTTTAATAGTAACAGTATGACTAGTATGATTGTTTTCACTTTTTCCATGTCCCTATACGGGCTATTTAACGTGAAAATCGGGAATCGGCTTGTCGGTTCCTTTCTTGTTTTTATTTATGCCTTCGCGCTTACCTGTTTTTTCTTTCTTGATAACTTGATGGCCCGTGGTTTACTAGGAAGTTTTTTTGCTGCCATCGGCCGTGATATGACCTTTACCGGTAGAGCCGAATTATGGGAGGATGTACTGAAAATTGCCATGGAGCGGCCGTGGTTCGGCTGGGGCTATGAAGCGTTTTGGATAGATGATGTTCATAATCTATGGTTAATATATATATGGCGTCCTAACCAGGCCCATAGTGGTTATGTGGATACCTTTACCACTCTAGGCATTGTCGGTCTGATTTTTCTTTTTTTTATTGTGGCTAATACTTACCTTAATGCATCACGGCAGATTGTAGTTAATCAAGCGGTGGGCCGGTTAAGAATTATTTATCTTATAGATATTATGTGGTTTAATTTTTCCGAGTCCAGTCTTTGTACTTCAGCGACATCGTTATGGGTACTTTTTGCATATATTATTACCAGAACCGGTATGGATACTCCTGGGCATATGGATAATTACTATCCCCATGAACATTTACGGGATGTTGCGCAACACGTGGATTTCTGGGTCGATAAAAGACGTCCACCGGCCCAGCTCTCATTTGCTGATGAGGGTCATGTGTCTAATGACATCCATCCTCTACCGCCATAACTTTAAGCAACTTGACAAAGAACTATCCGTTAGCTATAAGGTCAAATACTTTTCAATTCATATTTTGCCCTCGTAGCTCAGGGGATAGAGCACAGGATTCCTAATCCTGGTGTCGCAGGTTCGATTCCTGCCGTGGGCACTTCATTTTTCTGGTATTCCACTTATCTTTGTGGCTTATTGTCTGGCCGTTTCTTATTGGTTTTTCATTTTTAATATAGTCAAAGGATATTTTGTATTCTTTTGTTTTTATAAACGATTTGTAAACTGAATTAGAAAATATTTTTTTATATCAAGTCTAGTTTTGGTATGTCGCATAGCTGTATGTCATATGTTCATCCGCATTTATCGCCTTTTTGGGTTAGATTTTATGCAGTAGCTCTTGCTCGCTATAGTCCATCTATGCAGGCAGGGGCTACCGCATGAAGATGAGGTGCCTATAATGTTTGTTTAATCTTTTTCCGTTGGGAGACTGGGTATAATCATCTATGTCTGGAAAGGTGCTGGTGTGCGCTCAGGTGTCGGTTAGCTTTCGTAGCAAATCCCCTAGCCCAACCCACCATCTTTATATCTAGAATCATGCATCGGTAATTTCTGACCGTGCACAGGCATGGACGCAGATTCTATTTCCTTAACATCAAATTTAAGTTGTCGTACTGCATTTTGAACGCCGTCGTTTGAATATTTGCCAACGCCTTTATTTTGGGCGATTTGTTATACAATTTCCACTACCGCATCGCTATTTCCCCATGCCAAGCGAAGTCCATTGGTCTGCTTCTCGGTAATTAATCCTTTCTCAAATACCTCGAATGTCCAGTCGACTGTAGTTGCAAAGCTAATAGTGTAAATCTCCGCGTGGTTGCATATTTCATTGACCATAAAAATGCTTTCAAGGTTATCGTTAAGTAATTGTGACTCAAACCAGCAGATTGTTACATGCTCTGGGCGATGAATTTCTTGTATTTTTTCCTTTCCCGGTACACTGCAAATATCACCGCAGCCGAATAGGCAGCCGCAGCAAGCATACTATATAATCTCGTACACGGTTATTTCGAATGCGTTAATTCGATGGGCTTTTGTTGCTTGAAAATCATTATCCCCTACACCCAGCCAATTATTTACTGGAGAATCGCCACATTCTGCAGAGTCTGTTAAGAACCCTGCAGTACCATAGATTTTCATGGTTTGACCAAAGTCATATAAATCGTGAACTAACCCTTTAAGAAAGGCTGTCGAATGTTTCCAGATCACATCCGGGTCGTGTGCTTCTACCTTGTTTGTGCCACGCACACATAATGCCTTGAGTCTTCTCTGCCCCAACATACAGTAATTGATTGATATATTAGGGTTGTGCATGGAGTTGGTCTAGGGTTTATACAGTTGCCGCTACTCGTTCAAATATATTAATGCAGGTGTGGGCAATATTGTGATCACGAGGTAATTGTGAAAGTTATCTTTACCTAACGTTAACGATAAAGATAAGGAAGTTGCGGTTCCGGCACCACCTCTAATGATTTTGCCTTGATGCCAAGAAAATCTTTATCCCTACTATTAATAGCCATATAATTACCCTCTACTACTACCCAGGAGTGTTCCGGCGGTGGAGTTTTATCGCTGTAGTTAATGAGAATGCCCTTGGGGCTCGCATCGGCCAGGCAACAGGTTATCAGGAGTCGAATACAGAGAAAGGTCGAGGCTGGTAAATCATCATTATAAAAAACCATACCTTTGACTTTGGTCTGTTTGCCGATATAGTTTTTGGGGTTATCAATGAGGTAGGAGAGTGGGAATTCCATGATCCGCTTTTTTTCGGTTTCCAGAATTGAGGGTGCGTTTTTGTCGTGCTGGCCTGGCTGTAAAATGGGTTCATTATTTTGTAATAAGGTCAGGTCCGGTTTGCCGGTTAATCGTTTGCTAAAGCTTGCACTGCTTAGGGTGACATCTTGTGCGGGTAGGTATAAGAGCAGTGGTAGTAGAAGGATGAGGTTTTGTCCGAGAGCTGCGGGACGAAAACCTTGTCGGGGGCCGCGGTTACTAAAGAGTTCGGAGGCCAGCAAGATAATCGTCATTACCACGCCACATCCTATTAGCCACCAAAGTGATGGATTTAAAAAATATCCCAATCGCTGGGTTTGACCGCCGGTTGGAGTTGCCAGTAAGTGGAGGAATAAAATGAGCCAGCCGCTCAGGGTGGTGATGCGAAGGATTTGTTCCGCTCGGCTCATGGTTGAATTACTCCCGATATTTCATAAAACCACATTGCCAGACCGGTTGCCGTGGTGGTGAGTAGTGCAAGTGTGATGATCGCTTTTTTCTTAAATACCGGGAGGTACATAAGCAGCAGCTTAATATCCAGCATGGGGCCAAGCACCATAAAGGCGAGTTGGGATGATTCTGGTAGGATGTTACGAAAACCCGCTGCTATAAAGGCATCCGCCTCGCTACATAAATTAAGAAGAATCGCAGCGGTCATCATCACCGCAATGGCGGTAAAGGGACCTGCGCTCAAGGTTTCAAAGACTGAAACCGGTATGGTAGTTCTGAGTAGGGCCGCGATAAAGGAACCGATAACTAAAAATTTGCCAACCTCAAAAAAATCATCCCCAGCATGACGTACTACATGGAAGAAGCTTACTTTATGAGAGGTTTTTGTTTTGATTGCATCATTAAGCATAATCATGGGAAGGGGAATTATTTTTAGTGCTTTTTTATCAGGGAAAAAAGACCCCATGAGAAAAGCGACGGTGACTGCGATTAGGTAGCCAAAACCAAGTCGCGCTCCGGCCATTGTCCAGTCGAAGCCATAGGCCGTGGCTGTGGAGGCTGCCACCACCGGATTGACAATGGGGCCACCGAGCAGAAAGGCAATGGCGGCGGAGAACGGGACACCTTTGCCCAATAAACGTCTAACCACAGGAATAATAGCGCATTCGCAAACCGGAAAGATTAATCCCAGGCCAGCCCCAACAAAAATGGCCCAATATTTTTTTCCTTTTAGCAGTCGATCAAAGAGTCCGTCGGGCATAAAAACCTCGATGAGTCCCCCAGCAAGGGAGCCCACCAGCATAAAAGGAAGCGCTTCAAGTATAATGGCCAGAAAGGTAATGGAAAAATCACCGAGCATTTGGTCATGACGGACCAGTAGAGTCAAAACAGTTATGGCGGCGGCAAGAAAGAGGGAATCTAATAGTAAGCCGGAGCGTAAAATATTGTCTTTGTGTGATTTAATGGTGTTAAGCATAATACTGTATGGTTGGCACATAAATGATGTTAAAAGGTGGCTAAAGCGTTGTACAGGAATGTAAACTGTATCTGGTCATAGGGGTTATAACAAACTGATTGGCAAGTTTGGCTCTTGGTAGTTTTTGATTTATTGTTAACGTTGTCTGTGATTAGGTAGGAATATATAAAATTATCGTATCCGGTTCACCTGTGAAGTAACATCCAAGAAAGTTATTTCATAATTTATAATAATAATTTTTTTCAAAGGAAAAAGTTTTCTTATTCGTCTAATGAGTAAATGATCGATTCACAAACCCATGCAAACATACTGAAGAGGGCTCTGGCAGGTGATGTCCAGGCTTTTGAAAAACTGGTGTCGCACCACTATGATATGGTGTATCGGTGCGGTTATCGTTTGTGCGGACATCGTGAGGATGGTGAAGATGTAGCTCAAGAGGTATTTATTAAAGTTGCTGATAAGTTGCATCTTTTTAATAATAAATCTTCTTTTTCTACTTGGTTATATAGGATTGCAGTAAACACCGCTCGAGATTATTTGCGAAAAAAATCTCGAGCTGCCGAGGTACCCTATGAAAACGGAGTGCATGGGGCACAAGATATTACCGACAACCCCGGTCGTTATGATGCTCTACTTAAAGCGGTGGATAAATTGTCTCCGAAGCTACGTGAAACGGTGGTCTTGGTTTATGGTGAAGAGCTTGGCCACAAAGAAGCGGCAGAGATATTAGGATGTGCTGAAACCACTATTTCATGGCGTATTTTTAAGGCAAAGCGGAAGTTAAGGGATTTGCTATCATGAAGCTAAGTGATAACGAACTTAAAAAAGCGTTTAAGCGCCGAGAGATCCCCCCGCCTGATAAACAACGACGGGACGATGCCTTACGTTTGGCTACAGAGCTGTTTGTCCAAAAAAAGGCAATGGAGAAAAAAAAGAGCAAAGGATTCGATTTTTTCAGACGTCTAATGGGTAAAGTAATTCATTTACTCATTCCATCAAAAGGAGATCTCGTTATGATACCTAAACGTTACCAATACATTTTAGTTGCAGGCATATTGTTAGGTGTGGGCTATTTTACCGTACCTAATTTGTTAATGTATCAAGAGCAAGGCAAACAGGCTGACCTGGAGGTGAGGCCGGAGCAGGAAATAGGAAGTGTAGATTCTGTAGATAGAGATGTCCCTTCTAGCTCGGACCAGGTAACGACGCGGGCTAATAAGCCTCAAGCAGAGGCTCCCCTGTTACAGGAACAGGTAGCCAGGGTAGTTGAACAGCGGTCTAGGATTACAGGCGATAAGTTGGCGTCTCCTCCGCCAGCACCTGGGAAATCAGTAAGTCAGAATGTAACCATGTCAGTTGCCAAAAGAATGAGCGAGGTTAGCGGTGGGATGGCGCGGACGAGAAATGGCTCTGAAAAAGGGGGGATGCACGGTTTTGTTACTCCCGAACCTACAGAGCACTATTATAAAGATGAAGGACGTGACCAATTTGAAAAAATTGAACGCAATAAAATAAAACTCGTCTCCGAAGAGCCGGTCTCCACTTTTTCAATTGATGTAGATACCGCTTCCTATTCATTTATGCGTCGCCAGCTCAATAACGGGGTTCTGCCCCAGAAAAATGCGATACGAGTAGAGGAGTTGATAAACTATTTTGATTACGATTATCCTTTGCCTGATGATAAGAGCCGCCCTTTTAAGCCAAGTGTTGCGGTTTACCCTTCTCCGTGGAGTAAAAATACCAAACTACTTCATATCGGTATCAAGGGTTATGATATTGCGCCCACGGAGAAGCCACGTTCCAACTTGGTTTTTCTCTTAGATGTTTCTGGTTCCATGAATAGTCCGGATAAATTGCCGCTGTTAAAAAACTCTTTTCGCTTGCTGGTTAATTCTCTTTCTCCCGAAGACACGGTGGCTATTGCAGTCTATGCTGGCGCTGCCGGGACGATTCTTGAGCCCACAGTTGTGAAGGAAAAAGCTAAAATTTTAACTGCCCTTGATAAGCTGAACGCTGGTGGTTCCACTGCTGGAGGTGAGGGAATCAAGCTTGCCTATTCTCTGGCTAAAGCCAATTTTAGCAAAGAGGCGGTTAACCGGGTGATTTTGGCAACCGATGGTGATTTTAATGTGGGTATCACTAATCGTGAAGAGCTTAAAAGCTACATTGAACGGCAACGCGATAGCGGAATATTTCTCTCGGTGCTTGGCTTTGGGCAGGGTAATTATAATGATGCTCTTATGCAGACCCTCGCTCAAAATGGTAACGGTAATGCAGCATATATTGATTCACTGAGTGAGGCACGTAAGGTATTGGTGGAAGAGGCATCTTCTACCCTCTTTACCATAGCTAAGGATGTAAAAATCCAGATCGAGTTTAATCCTGCCATGGTAAAAGAATATCGCCTTATCGGTTATGAAACCCGCTTGCTTAACCGAGAGGATTTTAATAATGACCAGGTAGATGCCGGAGAAGTGGGTTCAGGTAATAGCGTTACCGCTATCTACGAAATCACTCCGACCTCCGGTGAGCCAGGACTGATAGATAATCTGCGTTATGCCGAGACACCGGACACCAAAAAGGTCACTAAGAGTGCAGAATATGCTTTTCTGAAAATTCGTTATAAATTGCCTGATTCCGATACTAGCACCTTAATTGCCACCCCCATTGATCAGGACTCGGAATTTAAGGAATTTGCAGCAGTTCCCGTGGAAATGCGTTTTGCCACAGCTGTTGCAGGGTTTGGGCAGGTGTTGCGGGCAGACCCTTTTATACAAAATTTCGGCTATGAACAAATTATAGATATTTCAAAGCAAGTTAAAGGGTCTGATGAGTTTGGGTATCGTGCAGAATTTATAAACCTGGTCCGATTAGCTCAATCTGCTACTGATATGTAGGTGACTGTGTAGATGTTAGATCTTGCTAAAGGTACCTGAACGCAGGGTTCGTAACAAGCTGATTTGATATGTGCGAGTTTGTAAGTGGTCACCAAAGGTGCCTCGGTTTATGCAGTTGCTGCTGCTCGCTATAGCCCCTTCTATTCGGGCAGGGGGAACCGATGGGGAACCTGTGACCACTTACGGTAGGGGCGATCATTAGGATCGCCCTTTATTGTGATTGTTATTAACAAGTCATAACCTTATGCAATTTGTGTAAGCGTTCACCAGCACCACGTCTACGCGCGATCAGTCTGGATTTAAATTGAAATAACTATAACTTACAGGCCTGATTGCTCACGTTTGCACCATTGGTGAACGCTTACTAGTTTTTGTTCAACTTATTTGTTTCGAGTTCCTTATTCCACCCTCCCTTTCCATTCTTCAGTGTTTCTAACTAATCTTTTCTCAATTTATTTAAATAAAGGCCATTGATAGTTGGGTGATAGTTTACGTGTGTGCAAGGACCAGTAGTTTTTTTCATCGTATTAAACTACCTTTGTATATAAAGATAACCAAATCCAATCGACAGTTACCTTTGCGTAGTATTTAATAGGCTCCTCGCTATTTCATGTGGGTAACGCAAAATCAAGCTTGCCGGCAATCAGGAAGGCCATGTTGATTAGATTTTTGGTGGTTCGGTATCCTCTGGCTCTTCTTTTGACTGACTGT
>JAOTSI010000403.1 GCA_029865005.1 Desulfobulbaceae bacterium | reverse complement strand
ATAGGCACCTCCGATTTGTCGTACTGTGTTCCAAAGGTAATCTCTGGATAACCATGCCTTGAGGACTTCAAAATGACCGTTGTAGAGGGTGTTGTCCGGTAAGAGCTTACAGGCGAGAATGTTGAAAACAACTTCTGCAGAGGTACAAAATCCTTCCCTGTTGGGAATTTTATGGAAGTTTGGTGCAATGTGCTTGGCAGGAGCATCGGAAAGTGCGCTACTGATCATCTTCCCACTGTTACTAAAGCTCGTTATATCACTTTCCCTTCCCGCAATTGCGAAAGTAATATTATTACGCCTTAATAGGAGGTTATGGATTTTGTGTAGGTTTGTCAAAAATTTCTCTTCTAATTTGTCATAATCGGTTGCGAGTTCTTTGAGGGTTTGGTAGGCGATGACACCTGTGACGCAATCGTTATATTTGCCAGCTTCTCCTAAGTGGGAGAAGGCACGGCTAACTGCCATTCCGTAACCTTCACTTTGTATAGAATGTTCGGCCCAAGCATATTCCCTTAAAATAATTTCACGGATATGTTTTTTATCTCCAAAATTAATCTCGGAAAAAACTTCGGTGACAAGTTCCAAGGCACGTTCCTGGAAATGAGATAGCGTTTTGGTATGGAACCAGAGTATGGGGCGAACCTTCTGAGGATCATTAATGTCGAGATGGGTTGAGAAGGAATGACTAAATCCTCCGGTGGTAATATTAATTTCTTTAGCAAATTCCATGTATGGTTTTTTTAATGTACCGATCTCGCAAGCGATCACTCCGTACAGATCTAGATAACGTAAAAGATCCACATCCAATCCTGTGCAATCGAAACCAAACTCCATATAGGAAATACCGTTGGTATCCACCTCGCTAATAAGAAAAGGTTGTTTGTTCATTGTTTCTGGTCGCACCTTATGAAAATCAAGGGTGCGATTTAAATCATCCACTCGTAGGTGAGGTAAAAGGGCGAGTTGTTCTTCGCTATTGGCTTGGTGCTGTTGCAATGAAAGATCCTTGGTATGCTCAATGAGCTTACACAAGGATTTTTCATTTAGGCCTTTCTCATGACGTTCTAAACGTTCTTTTTCTTCCCTAACGGTTTGTATTCCTTTTTGGGGGTCTGGTTTAAGGGTTATTACCACCCGTGCTTGAGCGTCAAGGAGATACTCTTTGATTAGCTGCTCAAAATAGTTATTTTCCAAAGCTGCAACCCGGAGCTCAGCGAGGAGGGAATTTATTTGAAGCGCTTCAAAAGGGTCCCCGCCATATTTGAGGGAGGGCATGGTCTTGTTGATAAGATTGAGGCCTCGTTGAGCCTTATTCATCTCCTCACGTACAGAAAATTCAAATTTATTGAGTTCGGAGGTGACTAAGTTGTGATCCAAACCTTGTTCCACCATATCGCTTAATACTTCATGATAGAGTTTAAGTAAGGTATCAAGATGTTGCGGGTCGCTGCCTACAACATAAGTCATCATAACGGTTTTTATAGAAGAGTTGTAGAGGAATAGTCCTCCAAAATCCTTACAAATATTGCTGCTTAACATGGCGTCTTTCAATGGCGAAGCATCTGAATTGTAAAGGATGTTGGAGATGATGCGAAAGGCGGTGTTGAGTTTACGATCTAAGGCTGAGCCGATCACCGAGCTCACTGCAAGGAAGGTTTTTCCATCAAGCTCGCTGCCGGGCTGGATCGTGTAAGTCTCTTCGACAAAGGACGGCTTGGTAATATCGCGACCTTCTTTAATGGAAACTTTGGCTCCGTTACTTTTATAATCAATCAGATAATTGTTTTGGATGAAGTCGAGTTCCTGCTCCAGAGGGGCGTTGCCGTAAAAATAAATCGCTGCGTTGGAAGGATGGTAGTGATGGCGATGAAATGAGACAAATTGTTCGTAGGTGAGGTCGGGAATATTTTTGGGATCACCACCGGATTCATGTATGTAGGTGGATTCCGGCATCAACTCCTTATAGGTGTGATGAAATAAGGCGCGAATCGGGTCGGAAAATGCACCTTTCATTTCGTTGAAAACAACACCTTGAAACTCAAGTGGTTGTTTTTCGTTCTCTTTATGGTAGTGCCATCCTTCTTGTTCGAAGGTGGATGGAAGTAGCTGAGGATTGAGCACAACGTCACAATAGACATCCATAATATTAAAATATTCATTGATATTACGTGTGGCAAAAGGATAGTAGGTGACATCAGATCCGGTCATGGCGTTTAGAAAGGTCATTAGGCCGCCCTTGTTAATTTCGCCGAAGACATCTTTGATCGGATACTTTTTGGAGCCCATAAGCACACTGTGTTCAAGAATGTGTGCTACACCTGTGGAATCTTCCGGTACGGTTTGGAAAGAAATGCTGAAGGTTTTGTTGTCGTCGTTATTTTTGATGGCTAGGATGGGTACATCGAGAACTTCATGTTTAAAAAGGTATACTGTGGAGTCTAGTTCTTTTATGAACTCTTTTTTTTCTAATCGAAAACCATTGTATGATTGATTGGTTTCAATGTCTTTCATAGTGCCCCGTGTGGTGAGTTATCGTGTAGTTTAAGGTTATTATCTCTGGAGGGTGTGAAGCTAACGGTCCAGCCGCGAATCCAGAATTAAGGTTACAGGTCCGTCATTTATTAGAGAAACCTCCATCATGGCCTGAAATTGCCCTGTGGCTGTGGTGATATTCAATTTTTCGACCTGTTTTATAAAATCTTCATATAGTTGCTTTGCAAGTTCCGGCGGAGCGGAGTTCTTCCAGGATGGTCTTCTTCCTTTGCGGCAATTCCCCAAAAGGGTGAACTGTGAAACAATAAGCATTGCACCGTCAATATCAAGTAGAGATAGATTGAGGTGTCCTTGTTGGTCGTCGTAAATTCTCAAGTTTGCAATTTTTTGAGCCAGCCATTTAGTGTCTTTTTCCGTATCTTCCAAATGAACTCCGAGTAGGATTAAGAGACCTTTGCCAATTGAGCCCACTTCCTCTCCGGCGACAGTGACCCGTGCTTGACTTACACGCTGTATAACTGCTTTCATATTTTATCTTTTAGTACGGTTTAATTTAAGGGTCATAGTATCCTGAATGATTATTGTTATAAGAAATAATTTTGTAAGAAGCTATGAGTAGTTTCACAATAAATTCATCAACGACCTGTGAAATTAATTCCTTTATTGTACAAGGTCACAGGATTCGGAACTAGATGATTTATTGTAGAGCGAATTTGTAAGTGGTCACGACCAGCTTATCTCTGTTCGGTTACCTCTGCCCGCATAGAAGGGGCTATGGCGAGCAGTGGCAACTGTGTAACCCTGAGGAACTTGAGTATTATGTGACCACTTACCCTTTTATTTGAAGAAAATTTGCCAATGCATAATATGGATACCAAGAAATTTTTTCAGACTTAGGAACGCTGAAAAAATTGGCGTAGGTAAGCATAGGTTTTGATCTATGCATAATTAATTTATCCTGAGTTTCTTACTAGAAAATTTACTCAGAGAGAAAAGACGTTCCTACCAATTAACTATTATAAAAAGAGGCAAGAAACAAGTTAAATGAAAATATTCCGCATAAATAATTGGTTACAAAAGGATATGGACGAGGGGTAAGCTTTTCCGATTGTGTAGGTGGCTAATATATTATCGTTAATCTAATACTTTTTAGTTGTAGATTAAGTATTTATTAAGCATATTAATAGGTTGTGTCGCTAGTCTGTAGGGGGGGGGGGGGGCCTT
>JAOTSI010000100.1 GCA_029865005.1 Desulfobulbaceae bacterium | reverse complement strand
ATATTTTTTATGGGGTATAGCGGGCCTGTTCTTCAGCCCATGTTAAAATTCGGGCTCTATCTTACCTTTGCCGCTCGATCCATTCTCGCTTTCGGCCTTGCTTTTGAAATTCCTTTTCTCATGGTTATGGCTTGTCTTGCTGGCTTGGTATCTCCAGACTATTTTCGTACTAAAAGGAAATATTTTTATATCGTAATTTTGACTCTGGCATTTTTACTCACCGCAGGGGAAATTGTAGCGACTATGTTATTATTCATTCCGTTGTTTGGTCTCTATGAGTCTGGAATAATAGCCGGTAATGTTTTAGTTTCCAAAGACAGTGCTGCATCTGGCAATTAACTATGGGCAGTCGTTTTTGTCTTCGGTTGTTGGCCCGTTGCGTATTATTGTAGAGAGGGAAGGGATTGCTGAAATTACTCTTCCGGGTTGCTTGTCCCATCTTAATTTAGATGCGGTTTCTGAAGATGATTCTGAGTTACGAGTTTTGTTGGAGCAAGCGGTGATGCAAATTGAGGAGTATTTAATCGGTAAAAGAACTAAATTTACTTTACCTTTGGCGTTGAGCGGTACTACTTTTCAGTTAGCAGTTTGGCGTGAGATTCAGAATATACCCTATGGTATGACTAAAACCTATGGAGAGATTGGGCGAGCATTAGGTGATGAAGCAAAGGCCAGAGCCGTGGGTAATGCTGCGGGGGCCAATCCCATTCCGTTTTTTGTACCATGCCACCGTGTTGTGGGAAAATCTGGTAATATTGGAGGATTTTCAGGCGGGGTGCCGCTGAAAATGCTTTTGCTGGCCATGGAAAAAAAGATGGTGAATAGCTAGTGGGCAAAGGGGCAAATATTTTGTTGTTGGTCTGCCGTGATTACAATTAACTGATTTGCTGGAACTGGTCATGTGTGTCCCTCCTTTTTATAATATTATAATAGCTGGAGCGTAAAAATGGTTGATATAATAGTCGGTGCAATTCCGCCAGCCGGACCTCCAATCGAGAAGTTGCCGTCTGGAAAAGGTAGTGGATTTATTGATGGGGAAATACTCAATGTTCGTCAGGGTAGAAAACGAAGGAGTTCACCGGGGCAAGAGGAGCGAAGGAAGGAATTTCGTTGTGACCCCGCTGCGAGTAAGGTGCTAACCATAATGGTTGGTGAAGGTACAAAGCTGCCCGATGATTTAGATGGTCGTCGTTATACCGTGCAGCTGCGGTTCAAGAAAAAATAGTGAAAGTGAACACAGGCACCTCATCTTCAGCGGTAGCCACCCTGCCCGCATAGATGGCTATAGCGAGTAGTGTCAACAGTATAGCTCTGAGGCATCGGTGATTACTTACTATCTCGCGGTGTATTAAATCATCTAGTTACAAAACATGTGATCAGATACCATTTCTTTCCTGGTGAGAATATCATTTATTTTAGAAATGAGCTCTTATGTCCCGTGAGTTTGGTGAATTGACAAGTATTGCTATTAAAAAATGTATTTATTGGGTGGCAAATTATTGAAGAGAGGGTGGAAAAATACCACACAATTGACCACTTCTTTTCTTGACAAGAGATTGCGCCCGTATTAGTTCTTCGGATTTTATCCGGCTTAGGAACTCGGCGAGAAAAAATTGAATCTATCCCGTGGCTGAATAAAACTTATCTTCTGGATACGCTGCTAGGCGTATTGTCTTGAAATATTACTATTATTTTTTTGCGAAGATAATGATGTTTAAGGTAGTCGGGTAAAAGGAGACTTTGGGTGGTATAATTTTTTTTCGCCGAGTTTCTTATCCACTCGTTTTGTACAAAATAGTCAAAGTCGCTTGTCGGCGATGGCGGCAATCAACCCCTCCGATTGGGGGGCGTAACTAATGGATTGAGGAGTTAAACAATGTGCCGTTTAGCACTGAAAACCGCATCCGAGGCCTTCTCACCTTATGAAGTTCTCACGGCCATGGAAGCGATGCAGGAAGGATATGACGGTAGCGGTCTTGGACTGTTATTGCGTGGAATATCCTTTGTTGATTATAAGTATCGCAATAGCGATCCTATTCTTTCCGGTATAGCCCACACTGAAGGAGCCCTGCACCGTTTGCATGATTTTATGCAAGCTCGCGGTTATCAGCTCAAATACGATCATGAATTTGACGTCAATGCCAGTCTCGTTGAGGCTCAGGATCGGCACAAATATTTCGTAAGGGTTTATGGAACTCCAGATTCAGTTAAAGCTCTTTCGCAAGAAGAGTTGGAGGCTCAGTATATGCACACCCGTCTGGATTTGCGTCAAGACGGGTTAGATAACGATGCCGATTTGACGGTTTTTTCCTTTTGGCCCGATGTTGTCACTATTAAGGAAGTAGGTTGGCCCCTTGATGTTGGTAATGCTTTGGGGCTCAGCGACGGAAGGGTTAAGGCAAGAGTTGTTATGGCTCAAGGAAGGCAGAATACTAATTACGGTATCAATCTTTATGCCTGTCATCCTTTTTTCATTCAAGGCATAGCCACCATGACCAATGGTGAAAACACAGCCTTTGTTCCCATTAAAGAATATCTTACCGGCATGCATCATCCCGGTTATATTGGTTATCAAAGTGACTCTGAGGTGTTCGCTCATATCCTCCACTATGTGACCAAACAATTGAAACTGCCTATTGAGGCCTATAAACATGTGATAACTCCTCTAAGAACCGAGGAGCTTAATGTGCATCCCCAGGGTGATTTTCTTCGGGGATTGCGTAATGCCTGTCGCCGCTTCATAATTGACGGCCCCAACTGTGTTATAGGCACCATGCCTGATGAAACTTGTATCATGGTTCAGGACGGTAAAAAGATGCGTCCCGGTACTATCGGCGGTAAGCCGGGAGAATGGGCCATGGCCTCGGAAATGTGCGGGGTTGATGCAATGATACCAGATCGGGATCGTTCATTGGACTTTCAACCCATGCGTGAAAATATGATAATCGTCTCTCCAGACCGAAAGGAGTTTAAGATATGGTCTCAATTCAGTCCATTCCCTCTACACCAAGCAGCCTAACCCACATAGATCTGCAGTGGATCGTTAAGCATCGGGAAGACAGGTGTACTTTGTGTGGTAAATGTACCTCGGTTTGTCCAAGAGAGGCTATTTATCTCACTTACCGGCGTCAACGGATGCCTAAATTGGATATTCTCAGGAAACAACGCGGCAGTGAATATCGTACATTCACTGGAGTGCGGCAACGAATGGCAAAAGCTAATCGTTGTATCGGTTGCGGTATGTGCGCATCTGTTTGTCCTAATGAGGCAATAGCACCGGTACCCAATGGCAACGATGCCAGGGTACGGATGATGCAAAACGAAAAAGGTGAAGCTGCAACCCGTGGTGGACGTCGAAACGTGCGTTATTCTTTGTTGGATAAAGTTATGTTCAACAGAATCTCCATGTTGACTGATCCTGCTCTTGATGCTGGACGCCACGAGTTTGAACTCAATACCTTATTGGGTCGGGTTTTAGCACCTGATGAATATTTGCGTAGGAAATTGGCAGGTGAGTGGATACCACCGGTACGGGAAATTTTCCCCTTTGTAATTGGTTCTATGTCCTTTGGAGCGTTATCGCCCAATATGTGGCTTGGCTTGCTTCAGGGTGTTGCCTATTGTAACGAGGTATTGGGTATTCCCGTGGTTATGGCCACCGGCGAGGGCGGTTGTCCTCCTTGGGTACTCAAAAGTCCTTATCTCAAATATATCATATTGCAGATTGCATCCGGTTATTTTGGTTGGGATGAAATCATTCGGGCTATTCCGGAGATGCAATGCGAACCCGCAGCCATCGAAATTAAATATGGTCAGGGTGCCAAGCCTGGTGACGGTGGCCTGCTCATGTGGTTTAAGGTCAGCAAGCTTATCGCTCGGTTGCGCGGGGTTCCTGAAGGTGTTGATTTACCTTCGCCGCCTGTTCATCAAACGCTCTACTCCATTGAGGAATCGGTCATGAAAATGATTCAGTCCCTCTCCATGGCTTGGGGTTTTAAGGTGCCGGTGTATCCAAAAATTTCGGCTTCTACTTCTGCTAAGGCGGTACTCAATAACCTGGTGCGTAATCCGTATGCCTCTGCTCTACTGATTGACGGTGTGGATGGTGGTACTGGTGCAGCGTACAATGTTAGTATGGATGCCACTGGGCACCCCATTGCTTCATGTTTGCGGGATTGTTATCTTGACCTTGCCAAACAGGGTAAGCAGAATGAAATTCCTATCTTTGCTGCCGGTGGAGTTGGTAAAAACGGTAATGTTACTCAGAACGGTATGGCCCTTATCATGATGGGTGCTTCCGGGGTGCATATCGGTAAATATATTATGCAGTCGGCTGCTGGATGTTTGGGTAGTGAGCGTAATCGTTGTAACGTTTGTAATATCGGCATATGTCCTAAAGGTATTACCAGTCAGAATCCTAAACTTTATCGTCGTCTTGATCCCGATAAGGTAGCGGAAAGGGTTGCTGATACTTTTATGGCCATTCGTACGGAAATGAAGAAAATCATGGCACCTCTCGGTCGTTCGCAGAGCTTGCCCATCGGAATGTCCGACGCCATTGGTATTGAAGATGCGGATGCCGCCAAACGGTTGAACATCAAATATATTTGCTAGAATAATGCACTGCATTTCATAAGAAAGGAGCACAGCAGTGAGTCCTACAGACAATAAAAAAGATTCGACCACCGTTAAGGGCCTCAATAGTGAGGGGCAGCGTATCAGTTCCAAGGATTTCGAGGATCTGGTCCAGGCCGCCGCTAAAGAGTCACAAAACTTGGTCTTGGAAACATATGGGCAACATAATGTCGGCGGACGGTTGATGCCCGCCAGCGGCCCTTATAATATTAATCTCACCGGCCCGGTTGGACAAAGGTTAGGCTGTATGGGCCAACCTGGGACCACCATCGTCACGGAAGGTCCGGCCTCTGATGATGTCGGGTATCTCAATATTGGTGCCGATATCATTGTAAAGGGTGATGCGACCAACGGTGTGTGTAACGCCATGGCGCAGGGAAAGGTTATGATCAAGGGGTCCATTGGTTCCCGTGGTCTGACTATGACCAAATGGAACCCTGATTATGAACGGCCCGAATTGTGGGTTTTAGGCTCGGTGGGTGACACCTTTGCTGAATTCAATTGCGGCGGTACAGGAATCGTATGCGGGTTTGATGCTAAAAACCCCGACAATGTACTCGGCTATCGTCCCTGTGTGGGAATGGTCGGCGGAATTATTTATTATCGCGGTAAAACCGATGATACATATTCTCGAACCAGTGTGAAGCGTAGAGCCCGATGATGAACAGTGGCAATGGCTTGTTGATAATATTTCAGGATTTCTTGCTAAAATAGAGAGGGATGATTTACTTGAAACCCTCACGAAGCGCGAGGAATGGAAGATGCTTGTTTCCATTACTCCCCAGGAGAGAGCGCTTCATTTCTCAGGTCCCATGCCAATGGCTGAATACCGTGCCAAGTATTGGGATAGGGCTTTTGGCGGCGGTGATCCGTTAGCTGACTTGGCACCTGGTCTTGACCGAAGTCCCATAGGACTTATTCAGACCGGTGAGCTGCGTCGCAAGCGGCCTTTTTGGGCTAATCATCAATCCGCCGCGCCCTGTACCTTCTATTGTCCGGTTCATATTCCGACCATTGATCGTTTGAAGTTGATTCGGGCCGGTAAGATGGATGAGGCCTATGAGTTGGTCTTACAAAATACTCCTTTGCCTGGCTCGGTGTGTGGAGCTATTTGTCCCAATCTCTGTATGGAGAACTGCTCAAGACAAGGGATCGACGCCCCCATAGATGTGGCCATGCTCGGACGATTCGTTAAAGATGCGCCTGCTCCTCACACGGAGCCATCTACCGGGAAAAAGGTCGCCATTATTGGTGGCGGACCAGCCGGTATGAATGCCGCTTGGCAGCTGGCCCAGCATGGTGTTGAAGCTCATATCTTTGAGCGTGATACCAAGCTGGGTGGTAAACTGGCTCAAGTTATTCCTTGGGATCGTTTGCCCAAAGCTACTTGGGATGCTGAAATTGCACGGTTTTTGAAAATGCCTAATATCGAAGTACATTTCGATACTGTTGTGACCAAAGAAAAATTTGCGGAACTGCGGGAAGAATACGAATTTGTCCTTATCGGTGTGGGAACCCATGAACCGCGTAAAATTCCTTTCCCCGGTCATGAACGGGTTATACCTGCTCTTGATTTTCTACGTTCAGCAAAAAGTGATAATCCACTGAAAGTTGGCAAAAATGTGGTAATTATCGGAGCTGGTAATGTGGGATGTGATGTGGCCTGTGATGCATACCGTTTGGGTGCCGAACAGGTGACATTGATAGATATTCAGAAGCCCCTTGCCTTTGGTAAAGAAAAGGTTGCGGCGGAACAATATGGTGCCCTGTTTCGTTGGCCTTTGAAAACGAAGGAAGTAACTGAGGAAGGATTGATTACTTCCGATGACGAGTTGATTCCGGCTCAGACCGTTATTATCTCTATTGGTGACATTCCGGCTCTCCAGTTCATGCCTGATTCGGTGGAAACCGTAAAGGTTGGCGGCGCATGTTGGATTAAGACTAATGAAGCAGGTTTGACTTCTGATCCTAAGGTTTACGCCGTGGGTGATGTGGAACGACCTGGCTTGGCGACCAATGCGCTCGGTGGTGGTAAGTCTGCAGCTGATGCTATTATTGCCACCCTTCGTGGCGAGGAGTGGAAGCCCTATCGTCAAAAACCTATTGACCCAAAAGCGTTGACATTGGAGCATTATTGTCCTGAGTCCAGTGGGCCTGGAGAAGCAACTCCAGAATCTGAAGCGGATCGTTGCCTGAGTTGTGGTACCTGTCGAGATTGCCATCTTTGCGAGACCATTTGTCCTACCCATGCTATTAGTAGGCGGGAGGTTCCAAGTGATGACGGTTACGAATACTTTTCAGATGACAGCAAATGTATTGCTTGCGGCTTTTGCCGCGATACCTGTCCGTGTGGTATCTGGGTGATGCAACCTTTCTAGGTTAGTTATAGTCACGGGGCGTGTAAAGCACGCCCCGTTTTTTTATTTATCCAACCTCAACTTCCCACCTTACCTTCCAGTATATTCTTCTCCTCTCTCTCTGTAACTTCTTTATTGGTTTGTCAAGATTTGTATCTAGCAGTTTTTATGGTATTTTTTATCGTCTCATAAAGATCTTCTCCAGATCTTTGGGAAAGATAATTAGATAGATCAAGCACCCCAGTACTACTCCCAAGGTGGCGGAAAGGATGATGTTATTATAGATTATGATGAATAAATAGCAGTAGAGGCAAATGGAACAGCCAAAGGAGAGAAGCATGGTAATAAGGCCGATGGCCTTGGTTGCCAACCAAGATTGAAGGGACCATAGGATCATTACTGAGGCAAAGAAACCAGAAATGGCACCTGGAATGTTGATGGAAAAAGCAACCTGGTGAGGAAAGGAAAGCTTAAAGCTTGATGCTTGGTAGATGATAAAAAAGGCGAAAAGTACTAACCCTGCCCACCATCCGGCTTGGGCTGAGAGTTTTCTTTCCGGTTCACGTATCCTTGTGACCATACTTTTCCCTATCATAATGAGTTGGAACATTAGGTAAGGGACTGCCAGCCAGTAGATAGTAAAACTGATAATTTTTTGCAGGGTGACCAGGAGAGAATTCATATGCCAAATACCAAAGAGGAGTTAGGTAATATTTTCGTTGGTCACAGAGTAGGCAACAAGTTTATTTAATGCGTATCAAGGTGGTTAAGCTCGTTGGTGCCTCAAATTATATGCAGTTGTTTTGCAAGCATTCACTGCTTCTATAGCACTTATATGCAGTTGGTGGCAAATACGTAAGGATGAGGTATCTGTGACGACTTAGGCCTCGGAAAAAAATCAAATCTCTAAATTTACCGTCTCTTAGCTTGTTTTTTAGCTGTCTTCTCTGTCAAGGCAACAGTTGCATCACGCTGTTATGCGATTGTTTCCCTTGCCTGAAGGTGACTAAATATTCTGTGTAGGTAAAGCGCAGACATTGATTTTGGGATATTTATTATTTTTCACGATCCGTGCAAATTTTTTGCAGTCGGGCTGCAAAAAATCCTTCAAGTCCCAGTCCTTGATTTGAACGGAAAAATCCTTTTTCGTCAACCAAATCCTTTGCCTTTGAAGGTAAATAATCATGGCATGGTGTGGTAATGAATTGCGGAGCATCTGTTAGAAACCTTTCTATCACCTCTTCATTCTCTTCCGGTTCAAGGCTGCAGGTGGCATACACTATTATCCCGCCCTCATTGAGTAGAGAGCTTGCAACTTGTAAAAGCTTTAGTTGCTCGCTTTGGTATCTTTTTAGGTCAGACTCTTGTCTGTTCCACCGAATTTCAGGATGTTTCCCTATGACACCGGTTCCTGAACAGGGTGCATCAAGTAAAATGGCATCGAACTGTTTTGAGGTGGAGTTGGCAAACTCTTCCAGCGGAAGGTTGACAGTCTCAACACTGTTGCCGTTTGGCGTTTTAGTAAGATTTTCTTTAAGTAGTTTGAATCGGTAACTATCAGGCTCTATAGCGGTTAGGGATACGTTTTTGATAAGTTGTATGAGGTGGCTCGTTTTGCCACCTAGGCCAGCACAGCCGTCGAGATATGTTTTGTTACCAGTGAACGGTCCCATGAGGAAGCTGGCCAGTTGTGCTGCTTCTCCTTGTACTTGGAAAAGACTATCTTTAAAGCCAGGTAATAGGGTTGGGGAACCGATGTTGGAGTAAATGATCAGGGCATCGGGTGCAAAGCTTCCTTTTTTAGTCTCGATTTGAGAGTCGATAAATATATTTTGTAGCTCGATCTGACTTATTTTCTTTGTATTAACCCGCAAACAAAGTTTCGGCTCTTGATTATTGGCTAAGCAAATTTCTTTACTAAGTTGCTGGCCAAAATAGCGGTTCCATCTGGTTACCATCCAAGAGGGATGATTAAAGTCATAATCATCTGCTATGGTTTTCTGGGCCCGAATTATATCGATTTCAGATGAGATACGTCGCAGTACACCGTTGACGAAATTAAGTAGCCATTGTGGTTGGCGCTGGGCCTTCAGGCTGAGCACGGTTTCGTTGACCGCTGCGGAGGGAGGAATTCTATCCAAAAAAAGAAGCTGAAAAACTGCGAGTCGTAGGGCCATGAGAGTGGTTATTTTCATTTTGGCCAAAGGGTGTTTGGAGTATCCGGTGATGATATGGTCGAGTTGCCCCATATTGCGCAGGGTTCCCATTATTAGCTTGCCGCATAGACGCCGGTCGTTGGCGGGTAGTGGCTCAAGCAGTTTGTCCATGATGGGGGAAATAGTTTTTTTCTGCTCAGCCCATTGGCATAGGGTCTTTAAGGCAGCAGTTCTTGCGTTGGGGCTAGATGGTTTTTTTTTACTCATGGTTATCGGTAGGTGTCCGAAGGTGTTATAGTAGTTATGTAGAAGATGTTTAGGGACTGGAAATAAATAATTAATCATTTTTACATCTCTACTTCAGGTCATATTTAGCCACTCCTCAAACACCAAATCCTCAAATTAGCTCTGCTAGTTTTGTTGCTTGTTTCAAGTGGATCGACAAAGTCTGACCTAAATCAGGGTGCGAATACCAATGACTTATTAATTTACACGCCCTTATCGGATGATAAAAAAGAACATTACCCAGACTCTATAACATAAATAATAAGGTATCGCCGGAGGTAGAGTAATTATGGCACGAACGAACGTAATTTTTTTTTCACCGTATCCCTTTAAGCTAGGTGAAAAAATACATATTACTGAAGGGAAACGAAGAGGTGACTGGGAGGTGGTTGAGATAAGCGATGATAAAGTACGATTACGTTGTCCTGTCTCCAACCGGGAATTTAACTGGGATCGTTTTTGTTATGAGGTAAGAGAAGAGGAGGGGGTAGTGTGGCCTAAAAAGGATTGATGCTGATTTTTTTCTATTATTAATTGGTACTGTAATATTTCATTTATTAATGAATTACAGGGGAAAAAATTAATTTCGATTTCGAAGAGGGGGTTGATTAGGAAAAAAGTGTCAGGTTAGAATAGTGAAGCGAGAACTTCACATGACCTGCAGATTTCCATTTTATTTTTCCAGTTTTTAACCGAAGCGCAGTCACACATTGTTCCGTTGAGGAACCAGCAGAGATGCCCGGCTTGGAATTCCCATGCCGGGCATTCCTTTTTGACACTGCATTTTTTTCTTACCCAGCAATCTTTCCTCTTTTTGGAGCCGTTACCCCGTTGATTGATGACTAAAAAATATATTTGACGTTCCACATGGAGTGGAACACTTCGCCAGCCCTGTTCATAACTTTGGACTGCTTTTAGAGAAATACCTAAAAGTTCAGCTAAATCCTTTTGGGTTTTGCCAAGCTTTGCTCTGGCGATGGAAAAATTGTTACTATCCATAGTTTCTTTTCATAAGTAGAAGTGTAAAAATTAATATTAGTTTGTCTTTATACCACAATGTGACACCTTGGGCAAGTTGTTAATGTTTAGGTGGCAAGCATATTAGGTGTTATAGGGGGGGAGGTATTATACGAGATTAGGGCTGCGGAGAATAATAAATAACCCAAAATCGGAGTCGGCGTAAGTAAGCAGTAGACCCCGTGAAAGGATATTTATTTCCACCTTAGTTTTGTACACTAGCCGGTGGCGCATTATAAAGCTAATGTATTTCTTATAGAGTCGTTATTTAATCTTTGGTGGCCAGCGTTTCTGGGGGGCAATGTCGTTGACTTAAGGGAAATCGGTACTTAAAACAGTTAGGGACGTGCACCCACAAGGGGCGCTCCTACAGTTCCGTGCCAGTCTCGAAGTATGATGCAACGAACAAGAATTTGTATAAGCAAATTATAAGGCCTGATCAGGAAAGTCGTATCTGGTCACAGGGGGTATAACTGGCTGATTTAATACCCCGCGAGATTGTTATTCTTCCAGTTTTGCGAGATCTGTAGGGGCACCCCTTGTGGGTGCCCGGCAAAAAAGAGAGCGACCAACGGAAAGCTTAAGTCAATAAAATTGAGGGAAGAATGGGGATTTGGGCCGGATTTACATAGGATTACTATGAAATACCGGTTTGGTCGCTGATATATACTATAAATTATAATCGTGTTTAAGAGCTGTGTGCTTGCTGCTATAGAGGTTGTTGATCTCTTCTTTGAAGAAAGACTCTATTTTCGGTCTTTTGATTTTTAAGGTTGGGGTGATAAGTCCGTTTTCTATGGTCCAGGGTTCAAGAGAGAGTGAAACTGCCAGTATCATGGAATGAGATGGAAAAGTTTTGGTTTGGCGCCGGCAGCGAGCTAAGATCTCCTCTATTACAATGGAGGCCTTGAGGGATTTAGGATCGTTGGGGTCAAAGGAGCGGTCTCTGGCAACAGTGGTCCAAATGTT
>JAOTSI010000402.1 GCA_029865005.1 Desulfobulbaceae bacterium | reverse complement strand
CCCAAGGTTGAGGCTTACCGGTCAATTTAATGCCATAAACCTTAGGCATAATGAGATAAAAAGGTTTACCAGCCATAGCCATGGCTACATCTAAACCACCTGCTCCCATGGCAAGCATACCCAAACCGCCGCCAGTTGGCGTATGACTATCAGAGCCGAGCAGAGTTTTACCTGGCGCACCAAAACGTTCCAGATGAATTTGATGTGAGATACCATTGCCTGGCGGAGAAAAATGTAAACCGAACTTCCGAGCCACTGACTGGAGAAACCGATGATCATCAGCATTTCTATAATCAGATTGAACCAGGTTATGATCCACATAACAGACCGACAACTCAGTTTTTACCCGTGGAATACCAATGGCTTCAAATTCCAGATACGCCATGGTTCCCGTGGCATCCTGAGTCAACGTCTGATCAATACGGATTCCAATTTCTTTTCCTTTGACCATCTCACCTTCTAATAAGTGGTCGGCCAATATTTTTTCAGCAACGGTTTTACCCATAATATCCCTCATTTTTTATTAAACCATCTCATTTAAACAGAAACCAGATCCCGTGAGAAAACATCTAAATGCGTACCCTCCGCATCCTCCACACAGACCGATAATCATCACGAAATCTAGAAAATATTAACTAGATTTTTTTCAAGCCGGTTGACAATTTTTTCCAAACCGTATGGTTCTAGTTCTAATAACGCCATCACACGCTTCAACCTCCCGACATATCTCCTCTAAAATCGGCCCATCACAGTCAATAATATTATAACCAACAACCCCGTTACTCTCGTTAACAAAGCTGATAATATTAATTTTATGTGCCCCTAATATATTAGTGACCTGTCCAATCATACCCGGCTGGTCCCGATTGATCATAATCAAGCGGGTATGAACCTTGACAGTGGGAATCGACTCAACATTTGGAAAATTAACACTATGATTCACATTACCGTATTCCAAATAATCCTTAAGCTCACCAACTGCCATGACACCACAGTTAAGCTCGGATTCCTTGGTAGACGCACCTAAATGAGGTGTAACCAATACATTTGGATGATCAATCACTCTTGGTGATGGAAAATCAGTTATAAAACCAGCAAGCTTATCATTATTTAAATATTCCAAAACGGCAACTTCATCCACCACCGGTCCACGGGCATAGTTTAATAACACTGCACCGTCTTTCATAGCTTCCAGGAAATCATGGGATACCAGGCTAGATGTATTTTTATTAAGGGGAACATGAAGAGATATATAATCTGACTCGCGTAACATCTCAGCCCGCGAACGTACCATCTCCACTGCAGGAGAAAGCTCATGCACATTATCAAGAATGGGAAACGGATCAAAACCAATTACCCGCATATTATGCTGCACCCCAGCATTGGCAACCCCCACCCCAATTTTACCAAGCCCCAGTACACCTAAGGTCTTACCGCTCATCTCCTCGCCCTTGAACATCTTTTTCTTTTTTTCAACTTCACGAGCGAGAACATCTTCTTCCAATCCGTTTAAGCCTTGACAAAAAGTTATTCCCTGATGAACATTGCGTAGCCTAATACCCAGCATGGTGAAAACCAATTCCACCACCGCATTAGCATTAGCCCCAGGGGTGTTGAAAACGCAAATACCTTTTTCCGTTGCCTCTTCCATGGGAATATTATTGACTCCGGCTCCGGCCCGAGCCACTGCCAACAAATTATCCAACCCCTCCAAATTAACTGGAGAACTGCGCACTACTATGCCATGGGGATCAGCCTCTCCGTCACCAAGCGAATAGTTCTCTCCCAACAAAGCCAAGCCTTTTTTGGAAATAGCATTCATTACTTTTATTCTATATAGGTTCTCCATGATACCCTACTCCGTGAAAGTGTTATCTACCCGTGGTTACCACCAAAAAAGGGAAAAAGAATTGTCAAATTAATAGCAGACCTACATGAACCCTAGAGAGTTGTCAAGAAAAAGGAGGAAAGCATAACCAAAAGTGCACCATCCATTATTTACATAAAAATGGTACCACATTTGTTATCAAAGTTAATCGATCTACCGATTGAATAAAAATTTATATGGAACAAATATAAAGCCACCAAAACGTGAACCAAAGCCCTATGCTGAATATTTACTCCAACGTAATCATCTTTTTGTTTATTAATATTGCTCCATTTTCATTTATCTTCTTTAATTATCATAAAAATGTATTATTATGAACACATTAACATTCAATATCTCATGCTCAAAGTTAATATCCTTTAATCAAAGATGCTAATAATGATATCAATACAATACAAGCTATATCTCTTGCGTTAAAACCCTTTTTATCAAATTGAAAAGCTAATGAAAACAAGGCACGTCTAAACAAATACCATGCATCATCTTATCGGAAAACATCTCGGCCCCTATGAAATCCTGTCTATCATAGGCCAAGGAGGCATGGCCACTGTCTATAAAGCTTATCAAGCCAACATGGATCGCCACGTCGCCTTAAAGGTTCTCTTGCCTCACCTCACTGACGATGTCCAGTTCAGCAGCCGTTTTCAGCAAGAAGTAAAGTTTATTGCCAAACTAGAACATCCTAATATTCTCCCCGTTTATGATTATGGAGAAAGCGATGGATTAGTCTACTTAGTTATGCGTCTGGTTGAGGGCGGCAGCCTTTCGGATCTCATACGTAAGGGAAAACAACTCCCCCTTGCTACGGTCAGCAATGTTCTAGCTCAAATTGGAAGTGCCCTGGACCACTCCCATCGTAACGGTATTATCCATCGCGATATTAAACCCGCCAATATTCTCATCGACCATTCAGATAATTGTTTATTGACCGACTTCGGTATTGCTAAGGTTGCCGAAGCCAACAGTAACTTCACCCAAACCGGACACGTAGTCGGCACACCTTCCTACATCTCACCTGAACTGGGCAGAGGAGAAAAAGTAGATCAACGTAGTGACATTTATTCTCTAGGCATTTTACTTTTTCAAATGCTAACTGGCGAACTACCTTATCATGCGGAAACTCCATTAGCCATAGTGCTCATGCATATTCAGGATCCACTTCCGCCCCTGCTTTCAAAACGACCAGACTTATCACCCGAAGTGGAACAAGTATTATTCAAAGCTCTCGCTAAGGAGGCCGACGATAGATATTCATCCACCGGTGAGCTAGTAGAGTCCTTCAAACAAGCCCTCACTACAAATAATACAACTTCTGCCCCCGTTGAGACGGTCCATAACGACAACAATGACTCTGGACCTACGGCAACCATTGCCATGCCAAAAACAAAGGCAGATGCAAAGCAGAAAAAGAAAAAAAAATCCCGCAAATTTCATCCGAAATTTATTCAATTCCTTTTTATTCTTTGCATAGTAATAATATTTTCTCCCTATAACTATTACCAAACTATTGACATTATTGATGACGGTTTTAAGGAGTCAGGCTTTTCTTCTTATCTTGACCAAAAAGTACAAGGAATAACCTCCGAATACTTCGAAAAAAATAGTAATAGCTCCACTACATCTCCGAGCCCAACCATTCCCACCCATCGACAAAGTACACATCCTAAATTAACCAATCTATACTCCCACCCCGGCTCGTCGCTACCTGGTCAGGCTGAGTTAGTGGACAAGACCACCTCACCTGCAACCGGTAAATATATGGGAGGGATCATTAGCGGCCCCAATAATTCCAGTGACCTTCGACTATTACTTTTCACTCTTAATTCCTCCGCCAACGGG
>JAOTSI010000099.1 GCA_029865005.1 Desulfobulbaceae bacterium | reverse complement strand
AGTTTCGATGCCCAAAGAAAGAGGGGTAACATCAAGTAAGAGTACGTCTTTTACGTCACCTTTAAGTACACCGCCTTGAATTGCGGCTCCGATTGCAACAACCTCATCGGGGTTAACTCCTTTATGAGGATCTTTACCGAAAATCTGTTTTACTTTCTCTTGCACCTTGGGCATACGAATCATGCCACCAACCAAGATAACTTCGTCGATATCTGAGGCTGAGAGACCTGCATCTTTGATAGCGGTGAGGCAAGGACCTTCGGTGCGGGCGATGAGGTCATCTACCAGGTTTTCCAATTTAGCACGAGTCAACTTGATATTAAGATGTTTGGGACCAGTGGCATCAGCAGTGATGAAAGGTAAATTAATGTCGGTCTCCATGGCGGTGGAAAGCTCTTTTTTCGCTTTCTCAGCTTCTTCTTTAAGCCGTTGGAGAGCCATTTTATCACTACGAAGATCAATACCGTTTTCTCTTTTAAATTCATCAGCCAACCAGCTGACAATACGCATGTCGAAGTCTTCTCCGCCGAGAAACGTATCGCCATTAGTTGATTTTACTTCAAATACGCCATCCCCAATTTCCAGGATGGAAACATCAAAAGTACCGCCGCCGAGGTCAAATACGGCAATTTTTTCCTCGCCTTTTTTGTCCAAACCATAGGCTAGAGAAGCTGCGGTGGGCTCGTTTATGATCCGTTGTACGTTGAGCCCGGCGATTTTACCGGCATCCTTGGTTGCTTGACGCTGAGCATCGTTAAAGTATGCAGGAACAGTAACAACTGCTTCGGTTACTGTTTCACCGAGATATTCTTCAGCAGTTTGTTTCATTTTGGTGAGAATCATGGCGGAAATCTCAGCCGGGGTATAAGCTTTGCCGTCCACTTCCACTGCTGCATCACCGTTGCTGGATTCAACAATGTTAAAAGGACTTACTTCTATGGATTTTTTTACTTCCGCATCACTAAATTTTCGTCCGATGAGCCGTTTGATTGCAAATAGAGTACGAGCAGGGTTGGTAACCGCCTGACGTTTTGCGATTTGCCCTACCAATCGTTCAGCTGAATCGTTAAAAGCGACGATTGAGGGGGTTGTACGGTTACCTTCTGTGTTCTCGATAACTTTTGGGTCTCCGCCATCCATGATAGCAACACAACAGTTTGTGGTCCCCAGGTCAATTCCAATTATCTTTCCCATGACTTATATCTCCTTATCTTCTATATGATATCTTTGTATTCAATGCTCATTGAACTATATTTACTGTTCGATTCTCTGGTTATTTACAATGAGCATGATTTAATCTTTGTCAAGATAAACCGTTAAATCATTACAACATAATAATTTCAAGGTTTATTCTGATGCCGGTCCGCTGGAAACGGTAACTTTTGCTGCTCGTAACAAGCGATCTTTGAAACGATAGCCTTTGACAAACTCACGAATAACATGGTTGTTAGCTATATCATCGCTAGGCTCCATGGTAAGCGCTTCGTGTTCGTTGGGGTTAAACTCTTCTCCAACGGTATTGAGAGTTGCAACTTCGTATCTGTCCAAGCAGGAGAGCAGTCCCTTTCTGGTCAACTCTAAGCCTTCCAGCATGGAGGATAATTTTTGGTCGCTGTCATCGGCATCTCCATGACCTTGCTCGATAGCACGATCCAAATTGTCTAGAGTGTCGAGAAGGTCACGTAGAATATTTTCTCCGGCATATTTGACCAGACTATTTTTGTCACGCTCCATGCGTTTTTTAAAATTTTCTGATTCTGCAGCATTCCGCAGCATTCTATCCCGAGTTTCAGTGAGTTCTTGTTGCAGAGCCTCAATTTGTGCTTCAAGAGTAACTTCTTCCGGGGTCTCAATTTCGGTTTCAGCGTTATTTTCTGGATTTTCTTCCAGGTTTTCTGCTTCTTCTTTTACCGTTGTCTCCAAAATTTCCTCGGAATTTTGTTGCTGATTTTCTTTGGTATCGCTCACGCCTCTATCTCCTTAAATCTTTTCATTCATAAACCTGTTATTATCAAATTTCCTTTTTAACCCGTCATGTTTCTGCATTGACTATAAAAAAGGTCTCGTCATGCTTTATATTGGGTAGCAACACGTTTACCAAAAGGGGAAACCAAAGGAAGATTAAATTCTTGACGAACAATAAGACCGCCTATTTCGCATGTCAAGGGAGGAGGGTACGGAAATAATCGTGGAATAACGCAGTAAGGCTTTATTGATGATCAGGCTTCTGTAAGCGTTTAGTAGTATAGAAGTTGCACTTAATCATAGCATAATTATTATAGTTCACCGACTTGATCACCCCTATCAGCTGAACTAGTAAATTGCTTGCTATGTCAATGTAGTAGAACTTCTCTTTTCAACCAAGTGAAAGGGTTACCCGCTTTTGGGTCTTTGCTCCCCAAAGGTCGATTACTAGTGTTTTTAAGTCAATATATTTAAATAAAAATCATATTGATATATATTGGTAATTAGAAACTAAATGGTGATTTTTTTTCTTTTTTTCGTATCCAATTAAGCAATTTTACAATTTTAGGTTGTCGAACAAAACTGTCTACTAAGGTATGTTTGCCAGCGAAATCCATAAAAGATATACCAATAATCATGGTAAGAATTCCTTGTCCAGGGAGTATCAACATGGCTATACCGGCAACAAGAAGCAGTCCGCCAATTACGTTTCGAATGATAAAAATAATGAGGGCTAGTACCGGGTGTCTTTTATGGCGTGCTTCTACCTGAATGCGATGACGGATGAAATAATCATGGGGCAATCGCGCGATAATCCAGGGTACGGCCAATAGCGAACCAATAAAGGTGATAACGCTCAATGCACCAAGTAATTCGAATATTAAAGTGTATGACATGAAGGACTTCTTTAAATTTTAGAAAGAAGAGGCTGGTTCGGATACCATGATTTCGGTTAAGGAACGTTTGGGTATATGATGAACTCCGTTATTATCCCGCCAATCCCTGATATTGCCATCCGAGCCCACTGATTCAAGAACCGTCTCTTCGGCGCGATAGCCTAAAGCAATTATTAGTATGGGTTTTAAATGACTCTCTAACTGAAGAAGATTGTGTATTTTTTCTTCGGAAAAGGAAGCGATTCGGCAACCGTAAATAGCTTGTGCGGAGGCAGCCAATAAAAAATTTTGGGTGGCGATCCCTAAGTCACAGTACGCTTCCCGTTCCGTCCCAATAGATAGGGAGGTATCGAGCAGACAGATGAGATAGGCTGCAGGACGTTCTCCCGATGCTGGACCTGGCCATTGCTCAAGATATCCCGCCCAACCTAGCAGGGGGAATATCTTTTGGCGTAGCTCCTCATTACATACCAACATGTATTTGAGTACTTGCAGGTTACGCGCCGAGCCTCCTAGTTTCAAGACTTCCAAAATTTCTTCCCACACCTTCCCCGGTGGAGTTTCTTTTTCTTGAAACCTACGAACGGTTCTGGTGCGCTGGATGAGTGTCTTTAGTTCCATAGTGGAATTCTATAACTGTAAGCTGTATTATTTTTGATTATTTTATAGCTACAACAAAAGGGTTGTTTGTCCCAAATATTATTAACCAACAAGCTTAAGCTTAACTATAGGGACTGAATTTTAATAGTCACTTTTGTGCCGTCAGTTCTATTCTCAGGTGCTATGACAATTCTCTCAGGGTTTACCCCCAAAGTTTTTATGAAATAATCATACACGAAGCGAGCTCGTGACTTGGCAATTTCATCTATTAGTTTTGGTTCCACAGTCACTTCCACCGGTGGAAGTGGTTGCAAATCTTCACCGATAAGTTCTTCGGAGCTGATTTGTTCTACGACCACCTGGCCGGAATTAGGTTTAATGGAGGCAAGACGCTTCTGCTCAGCTTCCAGTAACTCCTTTCTTTTTTGGGCTCGCCGTTCATTTTCCTTTTTTAACTTATTTTCCGCTTCTTCTATAAGAGAGGCTGTAAGCAATTTGGTATCTTTTTCAGTATCTGTTCCGCCAATGAGCTGAAGACTAAGCAGCGGTCTTTCGTTAAGCAGAGTGCGGTATGCGGTTAACTCCTCAACTTCATTACTGGTGGTTTTCCCGGCTTCAAAATTCACTATGCCGTTCAAGGAAAGTTTTGGTAAAAATTCCTTGAGAACTAATTCCGGTGCAATGGCTGACTTCACCTTGTATCGCGCTAATAGCTTAAAAAGATTATCCATAAATAATGAATCATCCTCTTTTTGTCCTTTCAGGCTAAAGCGTAAATCGTCTTGCTTATCGACAAGCAAAGAGAGTGGTGCACGATAAGCGGAATTAACACTCGGCTTGAGTTTTTTGAGTAAAAGCTCGGTATTCGTGAGGTTTGAACCCTGTTTTACCCTTTGCTCCCAGTCTGCAGTAGCTTCACCCACATCAGTCCCTATTCTCTTTTTAAACGTGTTAGCCATTAAGCTAAGTGGCACGTCTCGTACCCGTAATTTATAGTTTTTCATGCTGGTAAGCCCTGCAGAACCGGTTAGCTCAAAAATACCACCTTGTCGTAATTTTCCCTTGAGATCTAGGGCAATATCACCCCTGGAACGAATACTTGATAGGGTGCCGTGGACTCCGGTGAATTCACAAGGAAATTCCCGAGTTACTAACGGTGCCATATAATATCCACTACCGTCTTTTAGCTCAATTGAATTAATCTCAATGGGTGAAATATTTACTAAATTGTTTCCAGTATCAGTACTAGGAAGAAGAAAACCATTACCAACCATACCAGGTAAGGGGTTGAAATTTACCACTGGTTGCTCAATTACTACCTGCTCAGCTCCGAAATGAAATGGTTGGAAAGTAAGGGCAATTTTCTCGACCGTTCCTTTGCTCCATGACAAAATGGTGTCAGGACGACCGGCTTGTAAATTATTAATATCCAATGAACCAAAAAAGCGGCACCGGGGTAGATGAATATCGCCCTTAGCATTAACAGTACCACCGGTTACCGACGGCACTAACCATGATGAATAAAGAGGCTGAAATAAATCAAGATCCAGATTGGAAAAGCTACTTTTTAAGGTTGCCTGACCACTATAAAGATCGTAATCACCTTTACCAGAAAAATGCCCTTTTTTGTTGATGTCGGCCTCAATGCTTACCCGAGTACGTTTTGATATCTTATCTATTCGCTCAGCACTAAGGGAAATATTATCTAAAATTACGTCGCCACTTTTGATCAAATCAGAAGAAAAGGAGGCATGGGCAATTGAATCGGTGATCAGAATCTTTTTAAGCTGGAGGTCCCAATCTCTTTTGGCTTTATGAGAAAGAGAAAATAAACTTTGTTGCCACCAATTGGCAAAAAATTCATGCTGTTTCAGCTCTAACAGACCTATTGATCCGTTTTTGCCACTAATATTAACTTTAAGTTCAGAGCAAGTCGTTTTCACGCCGGTGACTACTTTTTTCTTGTCACTCACCAGGGTGTAATCCTTTATGGTGGCGGTACCGTTTTCCAGGATCAGTCCATTGATTTCTTCCTCAAGGTTATCTTCTTCTCTTTCGATTAGGGGAGAGTATCTAAAATCTCCTTTCAAGTCTAAAACACCGCTGGTGAAGGTAAACTCGTCATTGGGGAAAAAGAAGCGCTGATGAATGGGAAGATAAATATTATCAAGGGCAATTTCCCCTTTTCCACTAAAACTATTATCAAACTCGCCATTGATTAGGAGCTTCATTTTTTCATCCCCATGGCTACTTTCACCGCTAAGCGAGAAAGAACCTTGTTTGGGGCTGTTTTTTTCTGCCTCATGATAGCCCCTATCAGCGTAGCCGCTAAGGGTGGCTGTAAGGTTTTTCCATATCACACTATCGCGCTGTCGCCCAATTTTATGATGAATGGTGAAGGTTCCTTTTTCAAGTTTTAGCTGGTCAATAGCCTTCCCTTTGGTGGAGAACCCCTTTCTGTTGAATAATTTTACCACTGCGGAATCAAGAATGGCATTAAAGTTTAACGCTTCCTTCTTGGTATAAAAATGGATATCAGGTCGGTCAAATATTAGTTTTTCGAAGCGATAGAGTTTATTTCGAGGGTCTGCCACAAATGTTGCGCGTATTTCGGGTAGGCTGGCTAGTGGACGATCATTTTTATCCAGCAAGGCCATATCGCGGAGTTGAAGTACGCCTCTAAGAGACATTTCTTTTTTACCTGCGGAATGTTCTGTAAAAATAACTTGAAGAGTGCAGTCGCCTTCACCGTCGGTTAAAAAGGCTTCGCTATCAGAAGGTAAAATTAACGATTGGTAGCCTACTAGTTGAACATCTTTGAAATTTAGGCTTAGCCTAGTTTCCATTTCTCCTATTTTATTAGCACCTTGCACTCCGTTAACAACCACGGGAGAGCCGTTAACCACTCCTTTAAAACTCGGGGTCAAGGGGTCCTGTGCATTGCCGCTATTTGAAGGAGGCAAAATAAAATCCACTTCTTCAATGCGATGCCTCTTACCCGTTGGCAGATCGGTATAGATGATTCGACTATTGCTAATAATGATTTCATTCATGCTCACTCGTGCTGGTGATATAAAAGGCTCTCTTCCGTCTTCTGGAAAAAGCTGTTGCTGAAAACGGGTGACGTTGAAATCAGTGTTATCATAACGATTGAGGTTAAGCTCCAGCCCACTGATTTCAAGCTTATTTATCAACAGTCCCGTAAGGGGAACAGCCATGAGATTGAAGTCCAAGTTCATATTTTTGCATCGGAGCAATTCTTCGTCTTGCCCAGTATTCTTATCTGCACCTATTAAGAGATCAGAAACCTTTAAATTCAGAGTAAAGGGGGAGAAAAGTACGTTGCCCATCATGATACGTCGGCCGGTATGTTCTGAGAGCTTTTTTGCAACTGTGCTTTTGATCAGGGTCGGCACAACCATAAATCCGAGCAAGCCGTAAATGAATACAATAAAAACTGGAAAAATTAATACCCAGGTAAGAATTTGACGTCCGAGACTACTGGGAGGTTGTTTTGGCTTTTGACGGCGATAGGATTTTTTGTGGTCGGTATGTTTTAGTTTTCTCTTTTTTGCAGGAGGAGCTCCACCGGAAAGGGGAATTTCAGCAAGGGACCCAGCTGCTTCATCCTGGTCAATAATAAGTGTTATTTCATCGTTTTGTTCTAAATGAGTGGGCGATATTTTGGGTTCAATAATTGAGTGGTTGCCGGAACTTTTTTGGCTATCGGTATTTTTTTTTTGCTTAGTGGTCATAATTTTGTAACCGTTTACCAAGAGTGAAAAAATTTATAAGTCTGGGGTGGTAACTGTCCAGCAGTGGTGCAAGTCGGCGGCGAATATGAGGAGTTCATAGGAAATCTGACCGGATTGCGTGTAGCTGTGGTAATGATGAACAGTTACATCGTATTTTTATGGGGGTGAGCAATTAGGGTAGTTATTTCCTAGGTAATAATAATCATTACCCCTCAGCCATCTACATCATTTAAAGACTTTCTTTTTGTATACCAGAAACAAAAAAAAATGGCGTATTATTTATTTTTCTGTTCTATTTAAATTTAACGTGTTAAATTTAAATAGAATTAACAGGGACAATAATTAATAGTCATATTCTAATCTACGATATACTTTACAATGCCTGAGATTTTTAGCCTCATGCGATGGCAGGATATAATTGATATCCTCATAGTAACTTTCATCATCTATCGGATCATCCTTCTCATTCGAGGGACCAGGGCCGTTCAGATGCTGGCCGGTATTTTGGTGATCACCATTCTCTATTTTATTTCCAGAGAGATGGATATTTTAACCTTGAACTGGTTGTTACGAAATTTTCTCAGCTCTATTCTTCTCATCGCCATTATTGTCTTTCAACATGATATTCGTCGCGCTCTAACCCATGTAGGTAAGACTCCTTTCCATACCATGCGTGATGCTGCTGCTCAGGATACTTCGGAGATTACCAGGGCAGCTTCATACATGGCCAAACGGCGTATAGGTGCACTGATTATTATCGAACGAGAGACCGGCCTGCGAGATTATATAGAGTCGGGTCATTATGTGGACGCTCAACTTTCCAGGGAGCTTCTGATCTCTATTTTCCTTCCATCATCTCCCATGCATGATGGGGGAGTCATTATTACCAAGGGCCGAATTCATTCCGCCAGCTGTTTACTACCCCTGTCCAATAATCCTTATATTGATAAGCGCTACGGCACTAGGCATCGAGCTGCCTTGGGTCTTTCCGAGGATACAGATGCGGTGATTTTGGTTATTTCAGAGGAAACGCAAGAGTTTTCTATTGTTCGTCATGGTAAAATTACCACAGTACGTGATGAGGAGGAACTGGATCGAAATATGCGCGATATTTTTGACAGTAATGACCATAATGTCGGGGGTTGGAAAAATTGGCTGGCAAGGACGTACCGGTCATGAGCGTGGATAATAATAAATCAGGTTTTCTCAAACCTTTTTCAACAGATTTGTTGATTAAAGGGATTTCGTTGTTTCTTGCTCTTTTATTATGGTATTTCGTGGTGGGCGAAGACCAAGTGGATATGAATATAAAAGTGCCCATAGAAATTATTAATTTACCATCAAATTTAGTTATATCAAATCAATTTAAAAAAGATATCGAGGTTACACTTCGTGGTCCGAGAAGTCTGATTTCCGATTTAAAAAAGCGCAATATTAATATACCGGTGAACCTCTCTAATAAAAAAGCGGGTACTATTGTGGTCAAAAACGATCCTAAGTATATCCCTCTTCCCAGTGGTATTACAATTTTGCGCTTACAACCCACCAACATTACACTGACCTTGGATGAACGGATTCAAAAACTTATGGTTATTGAACCGGTGACTCATGGAGAAGCGGCTGTAGGGTTTTCTCTTAAGGGAATAAAAATTGATCCTGATCATTTAGTTATTACTGGTCCTAAGTCAGTGCTTGACTTGGATGAGACATTAAAAACTTATATTATTGATTTAGATGGAATAAGTAAATCTACTACCCTTCAGGTTCATCTTGACCTTCATCCAGTCCTGACAGAGTTGATTGGTGAAACGGTGGTTACAGCCAAAATAGAAGTAGAAGAAAATTTTGTAGAGCGCATTATCACCGATATTCCGGTAAATGTTCGGGATAGTGAGAAACATATTGTTGTACAACCAAGTAAAATAACAGTAAAAGCAAGGATAGCTGAAAACCTTCTGCGCGACACTCCAGAGCCGGCTATGCTCTTCCGTGCTTTTGTTACTGTTGATAAGCTTCAGGGGGAATCTGAGGTATTGGTGAGTGTTAATGGAGTTAATGTGCCGGGTCATTCACCTATTCAAATATTGTCTATTCAACCTGAAAAGGTACGGGTAACCCCAGGTCTTGAAAAAGGTGAAAAAAAATCAAATGAGGCGGAGGCCATTAAGTTGTTAACTCCGCGCTTACTTCCAAGAGAAAAGGATATTACTACATTTTAACTTTTGTCACAGTGTGTGATTTAGAAACGTTCTCCTGGTCCACCTTTTAAAAGTAACATTATATTATTATGTTAACCATTTGTGCTATGCAGTATAATGGTTAATTATAGAAAGGTTATGTGAATGAGGTTAGATCCTGTGTAGTAGTGATAATTCTGAAGAGTTACGTAGGTTTCGTGTTAACGAGTTTTAAGAGAATGCAATTGATGGGCCGATTAACTCCCTTGTTTATATTGTGGGGTAATCGGTTTTTTTTATGGACCAAAGAATTGGTGATGAATTGATATGAGAGAATTGTTCGGTACAGATGGAGTGCGTGGCACTGCTAATATTTATCCGATGACCACTGAGATTGCTATGCAGATTGGCCGGGCCATTGCTTTTCAGGTTAAGAATAAAGGTCGGGGCCATCACATAGTTATTGGAAAGGATACTCGTCTCTCTGGATATATGATCGAAAATGCTTTAGCAGCCGGAATATGCTCCATGGGGGTTGATGTCCAACTCACCGGCCCCATCCCCACTCCTGCTATTGCCTTTATTACCACTTCCATGCGGGCCGATGCGGGGGTGGTTATTTCCGCTTCTCATAATCCTTTCCAGGACAACGGGATTAAGATATTTTCCAGAGACGGTTTTAAGCTTCCTGATGAGAAGGAGGCTGATATTGAAGATTTGATTTTTTCTCAAAAAATGGCGGCCTTGCGTCCGGTGGCTGATGATGTGGGGAAGGCTTCGCGTATTGATGATGCCAAGGGTCGTTATATCGTCTTTCTTAAAAATACCTTTCCGAAAAAATATACTTTGGATGATTTTCATGTGGTCCTTGATTGTGCCCACGGTGCCACTTATGGGGTGGCTCCCCATGTGTTCTCTGAACTTGGAGCCAAGGTGACCTCCATTGGAGTACAACCGAATGGTAAAAACATCAATCATGAATGCGGAGCACTTCACCCCGAAAAGATGGCCCAAAAGGTACGTGAACTAGGGGCTAATATCGGCTTGGCATTTGATGGGGACGGCGACCGGCTTATTGTGGTGGATGAGAAGGGAAATATCGTGGATGGCGATCATATTATGGCTATCTGTGCTGCCGATCTCATGAGTCGACGCAAGCTCAAGAAAAAAACTCTGGTCTCTACGGTGATGAGCAATATGGGCCTGGAAAAAGCCATGCAGGAAATGGGCGGCCATATGGTGCGCACCAAAGTGGGTGATCGTTACGTGGTGGAAACCATGCGAGCCAAAGGTTACAATTTCGGTGGCGAACAATCAGGCCATCTTGTATTCCTCGATCATAATACCACCGGCGATGGCATTTTGGCTGGTCTGCAGTTATTGGCCATTATGATTAAAAAGCGCAAGCCACTCTCCGAGCTCACTTCGGTGATGACCAGTTATCCGCAGGTTTTAAAAAATGTGCGCACCGCTGTGAAGTTGGATATGGATCGTATTCCCAACTTACCGGAACAGATAGCTCGCCACGAAAAAGCTCTTGCCGAACGGGGTCGTATTCTGGTCCGTCCTTCCGGTACTGAATCACTCATCCGAGTTATGGTTGAAGGTGAAAACGACGATGAAATTAACACCATTGCCGACGAGCTCTGCGATGTTGTCCGTGCAGCTGACAAGTAATTATTATTACTACTGACAACTACTCTGGATAACTAATTAATCCTGAGTAAATCACTGGCTTTACCGGTGGACTTATAGTTCGACAATTTCGGGATGAAATGAAAGTTTCTGTAACTGTACTCTGTTTGGAGCACAGCCGTCAGGCTAAGGTTTGAAAGTGAGAAAATATAATATAAGAATAAGGCGAAACTGGTGACGGTTTTAAGGAGTGCCATTATAGTGCAAAATATTGAAGTAACGATAATGTGTTTAAAATTGGTGCATTAATCATTCAGTCTTATATATCAGAATGCTGCGTGCGTATGGGCGATCCTTGTGATCGCCTTTTTTTATTGTGCAATATGAGTTGATTATGGGTGTTAATAGGATATTCTCCTTAGCCTGGCGGCTATGGGGGTGCTGGGTAACCGGCAC
>JAOTSI010000401.1 GCA_029865005.1 Desulfobulbaceae bacterium | reverse complement strand
ATTCCCGCTTGGCTTACCTGGTATGCCCGTGTCCGACCGGAGCGGATTGCTGAGCTTGGAGGGCGACTTTTTCACCTGGAGGGCGATGATGTTGGGGAGGTTGCTGCACGTACCATTTCTCATTTTAAAGAATGGTTTTCTCAAGTGAATAGTCCTGTTTCTCTAGCACAAGTTAATATTCCGCCTGAGGATATTCCTGCCATTGCCGAGAATGCTTTAAAATTGGCTAAAATATGGCGGCTGAAGCAATACTCTCAAGAAATTATTGAAGAAATTTTAAGAATGGCCCGTTAGGTGTGGTTGCTGAGTAAGTTACAGTGAAATAACGAAATTTCATGACATTGTTATTTTCTTAGGCTACATTATAAGTAAATTTCTGTAAGTGGTTACATGCACCCATTTTTACTTGGTTGCGACCCACTTTCCGCTAGAGTGGCTATTGTGAATAGTTCTGAGCTTCATAATGATATATTTATCTTTTAACCGGACCCACGCCCATGTATGATTGTCTCCCTCTTTCTACTGCACATCTCTCTGATTTCGATAAGTATCTTGTGGGAGAAGGAACTCACGAGCGGGCCTATGAAAAGCTCGGAACTCACCTTCTAACTCTGGATGGTCATGTTGGTGTAGCATTTGCCGTCTGGGCACCTAATGCCCAACAGGTCAGCGTGATCGGTGATTTCAACAAGTGGGATGGTTCTAAGCATATTATGCATTCCAGCGATTCTGGAATATGGACTCTTTTTATTTCTGATCTCGCGGAACATGCTGTTTATAAATATCATATTGTTGCCGGAGACGGTCAACAGTTTGATAAGTCCGATCCCTATGGATTTTCCATGGAAGAGCGGCCGCGAACAGGATCGGTGGTTTGCGATCTCAACTCCTATGAGTGGCAAGATCAACAGTGGATTGGGGAGCGAGAAGAACGTCAATCCCTCCATTGTCCTATTTCCATTTACGAAGTTCATCTCGGTTCCTGGCGTAAAATTCCCGATGAAAAATGGGGAGATCGTTATCTAACCTATCGGGAAATGGCGGATACTTTACTTCCATACGTCGTAGAAATGGGGTTTACTCATATTGAACTCTTACCCATTGCCGAGTTTCCATTTGACGGTTCCTGGGGCTACCAGGTCTTAGGTTTTTTTGCGCCCACTAGCCGGTTTGGAACTCCCCAAGATTTTATGTATTTTGTTGATCAGTGCCATCAGCGCAATATCGGAGTTATTCTCGATTGGGTTCCTGCCCATTTCCCTAAAGACGGTTCCGGACTTAACTATTTTGACGGTACTCATCTCTATTCCCATGCTGATCCTTTACAGGGAGAACATCAGGATTGGGGCACTTTGATATTCAACTATGGTCGTAATGAGGTTCGTTCCTTTCTCATCTCTAATGCCCTATTTTGGATTGATAAGTATCATATAGACGGGTTACGGGTTGATGCCGTTGCCTCCATGCTTTATCTGGATTATTCCAGAGAAGAGGGACAATGGATTCCCAATGAGCATGGCGGTAATGTAAATTTGGAAGCTGTTAGTTTTTTAAAAAAAGTTAATGAAGTAGTGCATGGTGTTTTTCCTGGGGTTTTAACCATTGCTGAGGAGTCCACTTCTTATCCGGCTGTTTCTCGACCTACCTATTTAGGTGGATTAGGTTTTAGTCTTAAGTGGAACATGGGGTGGATGCATGATACTCTGAGTTATATGAGCCAGGATTCTATTTTTCGCCGTTATCATCATGGTCAGATGACTTTTGGCATGCTTTACGCCTTTCATGAAAATTTTGCTTTACCTATTTCCCATGATGAAGTGGTACATGGGAAGAGTTCTTTGCTTGCTAAAATGACGGGCGATGAATGGCAAAAGTTTGCTAATCTTCGTGCTTATCTTGCTTTTATGTGGTGTTATTCTGGGAAAAAATTACTTTTCATGGGCTGTGAATTTGGGCAATGGCAAGAGTGGAATTATGAAACCAGTTTGGAGTGGGGGAGCCTGGAGGCTTTAACTCATCGTGGCGTACAACGGGTAGTACGCGATTTGAACTTGGTGTATAAATCTGAGCCCAGCTTATATGAAAATGATTTTGGCCATGAAGGGTTTAGTTGGCTAGAGGCTAATGATACTGATAATTCGGTGTTGTCTTTCCTTCGACACGGTCGAGATCCCAACGACTTTTTAGTAATTATAAGTAATTTTACCCCGGTGGTTCGTCACAATTATCGCGTTGGTGTACCAAGGGCGGCTGTGTTTCAAGAATTGATCAATACTGATTTAGATGTTTATGTTGGAAGTAACGTTACTAATAGTGAACCGGTTCATACTGATGAGCATCCCTATCACGGGCATCCTTACTCCTTTGAGTTAACTTTGCCCCCCTTGGCAACCTTGATACTTAAGCCTCAAGCATGATATTGTTCTAGGATGGTTCGTGCATGGTCAGTCTTAGCCGCTGTGTGTTCGGCCATTGATTCATAATTTTTATAGAGTATCGGAGATATGAAATCACGAATAGTGCTCTGGGTAGCGGTGGGTATAGCTATCTATGTGGGAGCCACCCTATATCATAGTAGTATAATAAAACAATATGAGGAGCCTGCAACCATAGAGCCCGACCATGTCCAGATGCTTCGTCTGCAGGATGCTAAGGCCAGAGCTCGTTTGCGTATTATTAAAGAAAGGGCTCGTGAGCAGCTGGCGCAGGACAAAGCTCAATTTATAGAAGAGGCTAAAATAAGGGCTCGCCTTCAGTTAGCAAGGGCCAGGGCTCGTGAGCTGCTGGCGAAGCAGAAAGAGTCTTTAAAACAGGCAAGCTCAGTGGCAGTACCCATTGCTTCTCCAGATCAGGGTATGGTAGCTGGTGAGCGTAAAAAAATAGAGATGCTGAATAAGCAACTTGGTCAGACGCAGAGTGCTTTGCAACTTCAATCTTCCAGTAACCGTGTTCAAATGACCGTACTTGAGGAACGTATTGCCAAAGCCAACGAATTAATTATAACCCAACGTAAAGAGCTCAGCGATACCCAGGCGGAGCGTAAGAAATTGCTTCTTCAAACTGGCGAAAAAGATGTAAATCTTGCGATCTTGCAAAATAGAATCAAACATCTTGAACAAGGATTGGAGCAGAAGAATCTAGAGCTGCGGAAAAATTACTCTGATCTTGCGATCACCAAGAAAAAGATTGAAAAGGCTCTGTTGGTGGAGGTTAAAGCCAAAGGGTTGGAACTGTTGCTTGATGGTCTCAGGCAGGATCTCACCTCGACACAAAGTAAATTGGCCGTTGCCAATAGTCGTATTGTTTCTCTTTCCACTACAAACGTTCAAAGCACTAATGAGTTAAAGAAGGTCGAAGTGGATTTGAATGTTACCAGGGATAAGCTGGCAAAACTGGAAACTGCTCATCGCCAAACCATTCGTTTGGCTGAAGGTTATCAGGATGAATTGACCCGTCTTAATTCTGCTAAGCAAGATGGCTTTGTTCATGCCTCTTCCCTGGAGGAACAGCTCGACGCTGCTTCTACTCGGATCACCATTTTGGAAATGGAGTTAGACCGGGCCAAACTTAAAGCCAGCGCAATGCTCGAGTTCGGCCAGGAGAATGAAAGACTGATTACTCCGTCGAAACAACAGATCGGTGTTTTGAAAAATCTGCTTAATAATAAGCAACAGGCTCTTGACCAGGCTTTGAGTCGTATTGATATTCTTAAAGGTAAGCAATCTTCTCTTCAATTGATGCTCAAAGAACAATCGGA
>JAOTSI010000098.1 GCA_029865005.1 Desulfobulbaceae bacterium | reverse complement strand
TTTAGGAGCATTTATTATTGGGGTACTTTTTGTTATCATGGGTGCTGCTGGCGGTCTTTTCACCGCTGCTTTCCAAATTACTGTTCTTGGAACCAAAGGTCCCTTGGGAATCAACGCCGCCAATACTATTAAACCCACCAACCTTTTTCTCACTCTTTGCTCTCCAATTACCGGCCTATTAAATTATTTCAAAGAAAGACGTTTTGCATGGCCCGTAGCCCTCTTTTTTGCCCTAGGTATTCTAGTTGGTGCATTCTGGCTTGGGCCCACCTATTCAGCTAAATACTTACCACTAAAAGCTTACAAATTTTACCTCGGCATAGTATGTCTAGTCATCGGTATCAAACTCTTCACTGAGAGTTTACCAGGTGCCATTGAAAAAAAGAAAGCCATGAAAGCGGTTATTCAGAAATTCAATGCCGCTGTCAGTGAAGCCAAAAAAACCGGACAAGCTGCAGAAATGGGTAAAGTTGAATTTGACAAATTCAATCCTGTTACATTTAACATGCGTTTTTGGGGCGAGACCTTTGTAGCCCGTCCAATTATCATGTTTTTCAGTGGAATATTAATGGGTATGATCGCTGCATCCTTCGGAGTTGGTGGCGGTTTTATGTTCATGCCATTTATGACCACGCTCATGGGTTACCCCATGTATCTCGCGGTACCCATAGCCCTGGCCGGTACTTTTGCGACCTCATGCGGAGCTATCGCCAAATACATCCTAATGGGATACCAGCCTGACTGGCTCATGGCCGCTGGCATCGCTGCTGGTGCAATATGCGGCGGCATGGTTGGCCCAAAAATCCAAAAACGACTTCCTGAAATCTTTCTCAAACGGATGTTGGCTCTTGCACTTATCATCGTATTCCTTAAATACACCAACGCCATTCCTTTCTTACGTTAACTCCTCAATCGTTTGTCTGATTTTTCCTAACCTTAAGGAAAATCAGACAAACGCTACAACTACAAACAAAGACTACAAACGATGTTAAACACCATCACTCTATTTATCGAAAACATTCTTGATATCGTTGCACAATACTGTCTTTACCCTGCTTTCATCGCCCTTGATCAAATACTATACTTTTTTTTCCTCCTTCCCATGGAAACCGTAAAGATGACACTACCCTTACAAGTGTTTATAATTGCGTGTTGTACAGCTTTTCTTTCTCTGTATATTCGAAGTAAATTACAAGTCCGAGAAAAGGAAAAATTATTCCTCAAATCTTTAACCCATAAGAAAAAAGATCAGAAACAACTAGAACTGCTCGATGACTGGAAACTCCAAAAAGTACTCTATGAATATTCCGACAATGAGATAGACGAAGAATTCAACACTTACATTGCACAACGGTTTGCCCAATACGGTTTGTCTTACCTTTTACCCATCTTCCTCATTATGGGCTGGCTAAATCATCATTTTCCTCGTCCCTTAATTTTAGAACGACTCGGCCATGAATACATACTCTCTTTACCTGAAAATCGGTGGGATCTCCCAGGGCTTCACATTCCAGCTATCTTTTTCATTAGCTATCTCGGCACGATCTTTTTAATGAGCATTTTGAAATATTTTATACGTAAACATGGTGAACTAAACATCTTCACAGCATTTAAGAAAAAAAATCAAACCCTACATATAACTTATAAAAATTAACAGTTACACAGCTTAAACTCTTTAATACAATACCGTAACAGGCAAACCATCCTTCTTTACCAACGAGGAAAGAGCATGAGAAAAACCATTTGGAGTATGTGCGGAATGTGCACCGTCCGCTGTCCCATACGGGTTGAAGTTGAAGACAATAAAGTAAAATGGATTGAGGGAAACCCCCATTTACTAAATAGAGCGTTGTGCGGCAAAGGAGCAGCTGGTCCAGCTCTGGTAGCAGATGGTGAACGCCCTCGTCAACCACTCATCCGCTCGGGCCCTAGAGGCTCTGGGCGTTGGGACGAAGTAAGCTGGGACACCGCATACGATTATATAGCTGAAAAATTGCATGCCATCTGTAAAGAACATGGCCCTGAGAGTGTAATGATGAGTTTCCGAGGTGGCCCTTTCGGAGACATGATCAAGGCCTTCATTCATGGCCTCGGCTCACCTAACTTCACCAATCACGACTCGACCTGTGGTCGTAATGTACATCATGCTAGCCTTTCCCTTTACGGGCTGGGGCGTACCGACCTAATCTATGACATCAAAAATAGTAAACATCTAGTTCTATTCGGTCGTAATATCCTCGCCTCCCTCCGGGTGGCTGAGGTAAATCAAGTACTCGATATGCTCGATAACGGTGGTCGTTTGACCTATGTGGACGTCCGACCAACATTAACCGGAGTCAAAGCCAGTAGATTCTTCAGAGTTCGACCCGGTACCGACTATGCCTTGGCCTTAGCAACCATTCATGAATTAATTAAGGCCGAGGCCTATGACAAAGAATTTATCGAACGTTTTACTTCCGGCTTTGATCAACTAGTAGAATTTATCAAACCTTATGATTCCAAGTGGGCTGCAAAGGAATGTGGCATAAAACAAAACCACATTATGGAATTTGTCCAAGAATTGGCGGAAGACCGACCAAAAGTTATCTTTCATCCCGGCTGGATGCTTTCTCGTTATAGCGATTCCTTTTACGCAAGCCGAGCCCTCCATGTCCTCAATATTTTGATGGGTAATTTAGAGGTAGAAGGAGGACAAATCATCCCCAAGGGACCTGGTGACTTCGGCTACAAAGGTCTGCAAAGTCTGGATGCTCAAATTCCTAAACCGACCCAAAAAAGAGGCGATGGGGTGGGATGGAAGCATCTTCACTTCGATAAGGGGCCCGGTCTTTTCCACCTCTTTTACGAGACCATGGTCACTAAAGATCCATATCCTATCAAGGGGGTAATTTGCTACCGACACGACCCTCTTACCTGTTTTCCAGATCCAGAAGCCCAGAAAAAAGCCTTGGATAATACCGACCTATTGGTTTCCATAGATGCTCATTATAGTGAGTTCGGTTGGTACTCCGATGTTATCCTCCCCGAATGTACCTATTTAGAGCGTGACAGCATGATCGCTGCTCAAAAAGGGCCCAAGCCGCGCCTTATCGTTCGTCGTAAAGCGGTGGATCCTGTTTTCGATACCAAGCCGGTTTGGGAAATCCTTAAAAACTTGGCCGACCGATTAAATTTCGGACAATATTTTCCCTATAACACCATAGAAGAACTATGGGAATGGCAACTAAAAAACACCGACTTCAGCATTGAGGATTTTGCCGAGAAAGGATTCATTCCCTTAGGAGATAAACCTTTTCTCATTGAGAGAGATAAACTGGCGAGCAAAATAAAAACCGAATCTGGAAAAATAGAACTGGTTAGTAAAAAACTAAGCGATGCAAACCTCCCATCCCTAAAGCCTTACGAGAGTCCCCAAGCTCCGCCGGAAGGACAATTCAGACTTATTTTCGGACGTTCACCGCTTCACTCCCACAGCCATACGATAAACAATCCGATTTTGCACGAAATGATGCCGGAAAACACCCTATGGATCAACAAACGAATTGCAGCCAAGCTAGGAGTTTCGGAAGGCGAATATGTTGATGTCTCCTCAAAGGACTATGGCGGCCCCATCAAAGCCCGCATTTCAGAACAACTTCACCCTGAGGCTGTCTATATGGTACACGGATTTGGTCGAGAGATTCCCCTACAAACAAGATCCTTTAATGCGGGACTCAGTGACCAAAAACTCATGTCCGGCCTCCTTGACAAAATGGATCCCGCCGGCGGAGGATTATGCCTCTGCGAATGCTTTGTTACCGTCAAACGCAGCACAAAAAATCCAAAGAGAAGAGTAGAACTATGAACAAATATATAATCCGCCTCAATACTAAACGGTGTATCGGATGCCACGCCTGTGAAATTCACTGCAAAACCAACAAAGAACTGCCCCCTGGGCCCATTCTTTGTGAAATCCGTCATGAGCCATTACGCATGGTAAAAGGATTTCCCAAAACCATCACCCATTTCAAGTCCTGTCATCATTGCGAAGACCCGCTCTGTATTCCTGTCTGCCCAACGGAATCCATGAAAAAACGAGACGACGGAATTGTATATATAGATGAGGAAAAATGTATAGGTTGCATGTCCTGCGCCGATATATGTCCTTGGGACTCACCTCAATTCAATCCCGAAACCAAAAAGGCCGTAAAATGTGATTACTGCATGGACAGATTGGATAATGGCCTCAAACCCGCTTGCGTCACCCTCTGCACCGCCCATGCCCTACAATTATTTACCTTACAAGCGGTCTGACTAATAATTACCACCAAACAAATCATATATACCCGGCAGGCATCCGTCTAAAAGCAACGAATATTTGCCGGGTTCATCACTCAGCCGACACAACAACTAAAAACAGCTCATCTCCAACCCTAACCTGATCACCTGAGCGCAGTTTGCGTCCACGACGAGTCTCACATTGCTCATTTACCTCCACCTCTCCATCTAGAATGAGAAATTTGGCTTCAATACCTGAACCGACAACATTAGCCAGTTTAAGAAATTGTGATAGCCGAATAGTATCAGTTCGTATTTCCACTCTCTCCATATTCTACACCTTCCAACCATGACAAGTTACCGTTTTTTTCAATTACCACTGAACCAAACAGCACCTTAATTCTATATTCAACATTGATAAATTATCATCCAGCTTGTACCCTAAAATGGATAAAGAAAAAATGACATCTCGTGCCATTATAAAATTTTCCAAACCTGGTCACAGGGTTTGCAACTAACAGATTCAATACCCCATGTCGATCAAAAGATTTTCTCTCGCCATATGTTTACTCTTCATCCTTACTTTTAATTTCGTTTCCCTCACCAGCATTGAGAGCAAACAATATTACAATGAGGGCTTAAAACGCGCTGCAGCCACCTATGTTGTAGTCCGGGGAATCAATTCTATTCTTTCAGTTGCTCAGGAGACCGAGATCTCCGCCTCTCCCGGAGGTATGGGACTAACCATTGCCGTGGGCCAATTTCTTGACCCCTTAAATGATCTAATAGAGCGATTCTCCGTGGTAATTCTTATGGCCACGACATCCCTTGGGATCCAAAAACTTCTATTAACCCTCACGGCTACCCCAGCTATACGTTACTTAGTGCTCATTAGCGTGTTCTGTCTCTACCTACTCATCCTGTGTAAAAACTATATTGACCGAAATACCTTCAACATACTCTCAAAAATTTTTCTCTTCACAATCGTCCTACGTTTCGTCCTCCCAACCATCTCATTTACCGGACATACCATTTCCAAATATTACATCGACGATCTAATCACTCAAAAAACTAATGAATTACAAACGGCCCATGATCAAATAGGTCAGATGAATGTTTCCAACGAACAATCTTTTTACGCTCGAGCCAAACAAAGCTTGAACTTTCCCGAAAAAATAGATGAAATGGAAGATCTGCTCTCCAAATCATTGGATAATATTTTTGATTTGATTACCCTCTTTATTTCCCAAACAATCATCCTACCACTAGCCTTCCTATATCTGATAACCATTGCTATCAAACACCTATTCAGCTATGATTTTAGTATATTTATTAATGAACAAAAAAAAGTCAAAAGATTGGATAAAAAGCAAACGGTAGGAAATATATCATCATAAACCGTCTAAAAGATTTCGCTGCGAGAATTAAGGGCCACGGAAAATATTAAATATTCCAAAACTGCGAAAATAATATAATATTTTTCAAAAAACGAAAACAAGCACATAGTATTTCTATTCAACTGTTGCCGTGACAAAAATAATAATATAATAATAAAGTCCATAGCTAAATCTACTATCAAGCATTTAAACTTTTCTCAAACTTACCTTGCCCTATCCAAGGAACCACCAACTATATATCAGTATCACCTATGCTAATTAATATTTTCATCTCACATTTGTTTTCGAAATGCTACTCATAAATTATCTTTTACCATAAGGCTCGATCAACAAGAAAATACTGTAATGTCAAGAATTTACACAGAATCATTTATACCAAAGCACTTACTTGCATTTCCTATACGTTCTGTGTTATCGTAGTCTTTACCTTAGCGGATATATGAACATAATGGGAAAAATAAAAATGAGGAGTAGTGATTATCGCCTCAATACGTAACGATAATTAAAAACATGCTTCACCAAAACAACAGCAATAACATCTATCCCCCTCCCCTACTGATCTAACAACAACACCGTCGCTTTTCACTATTACTAAAGCAACGGTTTTTTTTCGCAGGTACTCTTTTGACAACTAGAAGATATGAAAAAATAGCTGAAACCATCACTCGTAGCCCAAGTCGTAACTCCGCAAAAGATAGACTCACAGGCTTTTGGGAAATTTTTGACCGCGATGATGATGTTCTCCTAATCATAAATGCCGATCCTGACGCATTGGCAAGTGCAATGGCTGTTAAACGGCTCCTGAGTTATAGGGTAAAAAATGTCACTATCGGCTACCCTAACGAAATTCGGCGACTCAACAATATTGCCATGGTCGATAGGCTCAAAATTCCTATTGAACGTCTTCATACATTAAAAGTCAAAGAGTATGACAAGCGTGTACTACTTGACTCCCAACCGAGTCATCTACCTTGTTTTGAAAAAATAGATTTTGATATTATCATTGACCATCACCCTGTTACTAACGGATGGGATGCCAAATTTATTGACATCAGACCAGAATACGGAGCAGTTTCTTCCATCATGGTTGAATACCTCCGAGCCGCCAACATCAAATTCTCGGTAAATCTCGCCACCGCACTCTTCTATGGCATCAAAGTTGACACTCAAAATTTTGAAAAAAGTGCCCAGCTCGCCGATGGTATCTGTTTTCGATACCTCTTCAATATTGCAAACCGCAACCTTGTACGCAAAATAGAGCTAACTGAACTCAGACGCTCTGAACTTAAGTATTTCAAGATTGCCCTCAATGAAGTTAGAGTGAGCAAGGGACGTGCCTACGTACATCTAGGACGAGTATCCACCCCTGACATTCTAGTAATAATCGCTGATTTTTTTAATCATGTTGATAAATTCGATTGGGTTATCGTTTCAGGTATCCATGGAGAAAAACTGGTAGTGATTTTTCGATGTGATGGATATAGAAAAAATGCTGGCAAACTAGCTCAACGAACTTTCTCAGAATATGGTTCTGCCGGGGGACACAAGGAAGCTGCCCGAGCCGAAGTTCCTTTAAAAAACCTACCTCTCAGGGAAAATCAAGAATTCACAACCAATTTTCTCATTAGACTGGGCACCAAACACATGCCCTAGTCATCCATATTTAAGATCATCTGCAAAAAAAATAGGTTACATCATCCATCAAAGATGGTAACTATTTCTACCTTGCTTATAATGAGTCATTCGGAATAAAATAGTATACATTCTCACCTAGTCATCAATCTAAAGGTAGTTGCTTATGCTCAAACCTTCCACATTGGCTATGATCCTAGCTGGCGGCCGCGTCGACGAACTCGGCGTCCTTACCCATTACCGACCAAAATCAGCCGTACCTTTCGGAGGATTTGCCAGAGTAATTGATTTCCCTCTCACTAATCTAATGCGCTCAGGCATAGAGCTTATCGCTATCCTGAGTCAATATCGTTCCTACTCCTTGATTAATCATATAGGTACTGGAGCGGCTTGGGACATGATAGGGAGACACCGTGGCATTTCCATCCTCCCCCCTTTCAAGGACTACCATAACCCCCACTGGTACCGAGGATCCGCCGATGCGGTATATCAAAACCTCGATTTTGTAAAATACCACAATCCTTCCGAAATCCTAGTCCTCTCTGGAGATCATATTTACCAGATGGATTACCGTAAGATGGTCCGTTATCACAACGAGGTGGGAGCAGACCTGACAGCGGCATTCGTACAAGTAAAATCGGACAAGGCACACCGCTTTGGAATCGGTGAAATTACGGAAGGTAACGAGCAAGGGGGACGACTACTCTCCTATGAGGAGAAACCCGATACTCCCAAGTGTAATTGGGCCTCCCTAACTATTCTGTGCTTTCGACCCGAAGTCCTCTACGAAATACTGGCAATTAATCAGCACAATACATCCTACGAGTTTGGTCGAGACATCATTCCTCTAATGATGAAACGCAATTATAAGGTGCACGGTTACAAATACCACGACTACTGGGGATACACTAGAACTGTTGAAGAATATTGGCAAACCAGTATGGATCTTCTGGGACCGAATCCAAAAATTAATTTGGAAAAATGGGGAATTCGCTCTAACTTAGAACATCGGGGTATTCGCGATTGCCAACCCTTACTCATCGGCCCTAATGGTGAAGTGGATAACTCCATGGCATATAACGGATGCGTCATAGAAGGTACGGTTAGAAATTCGATTCTTTTCCCAGGCGTAAAAGTTGAAAAAAATGCCATTGTTGAAGATTCAGTTCTCTTTTTCAATAATGTTGTTAAAAAAGATGCCCGTCTCCATAAGATAGTCAGTGACGTCAACACTACTTTCGGCAAAGGGTCACGGGTCGGTTGCCTGGAAGAATCTACGTCAAACGAACGAGACATTACCGTTATTGGCTGGAATAATATCATTCCCGACGGACTGGTCATAGAAGGCGGCTGCACAGTCCACCCCAACATCGAACCATCCCTCTGGCCAGCCCAGGGCCTGAAACAAGGGGAGGTATTACAATGAGATATGCATCAAAAGCCCTTGTCCTTCTTTTAGCTGGAGGCATCGGCAGCCGCTTAAACATCCTGGTTGGTCACCGAGCCAAACCTGCCGTACCCTTCGGCGGTATATATCGAATCATTGACTTCAGCCTAAGTAATGTTATGAATTCAGGCTTGACCAAAGTGGGGGTTTTAACCCAATACAAGCCTCTATCACTCATGCGCCACATCGGCACGGGTGAGGCTTGGGATTTCACAGGTCGTACCAGGGGAGTTAAAATTCTTCCCCCCCGCACCGGAGAAAAAGATTCAGACTGGTACAAAGGAACGGCCGATGCAATACGACAAAATATCGACTTCATAAAGGCCAATCCATCTCAACAAGTGGTTATCCTCTCTGGAGACCACATCTACCGCATGGATCTGGATGATATGATAAGTTATCATCGCCAGAAAAAAGCCGACGTTACCATCGGAATGATGAAGGTTCCCATGGAAAAAATCCATGAGTTCGGTACCGGCATAGTGGACAATGACAATCGAATCATTGATTGGGAGGAAAAACCCAAGGAACCTAAAACAGACCTAGCTTCCATGGGCATATATGTCTTCGACACTCAATATTTACTCAACTCTCTGGCCAAGGACAAAAAAGAAATCGACTTTGGCATGCACATCATCCCACGCGCTCTGGCCGAGGACCGAGTTTACGCCTACCCCTTTGAAGGATATTGGCGTGATGTTGGTACCATCCAGTCCTACTGGGACACCAATATGGATGCAATCCGACCCGATTCCGACCTTTCCACCGAACAATGGGGGATACGCCCCAACCCTGATGCAGACGGACTAACAATGGATCGGCCACCCGCCAGATTAGCCAGTGGCTGCCACGTTAATTCATCTATGATATCGGCAGGATGTATAATAGAAGGTACTGTGATCAACTCAGTCCTATCCCCTGGAGTTCATGTCCACAAAGGCGCGATAATTAAAGATTCTGTTATTTTCGCTGACTCGGTTATAGAAGAAGATGCGGTCGTTGACCTGGTTATTTGTGACAAACAGGTTCGCGTCGGCCAAAAAGCAATTATAGGTCACGGAGGAAACAAAGACACTGTCAATCGACTCTATCCCACCCATCTCTACACGGGTATCACATTAATCGGTAAAAAAGCCGAAGTAGCTCCCGGAATAAGTATCGGCCGCAATTGCATCATTCATACCAACACCACATCAGCTGATTACGCTGATAAGAAAACCATTGAAGACGGTGAAACTCTCTAAACACCTCTCCAACATCATTGGGGAGATAATCCTATGGGCAAAGAAAAAACGCTTAAAGGATTTTCTCCCTGATATCAAAATACTGCGAGAAATTATCACCAATTTTCGCAAAACAATCGTGGTATTAATTTCCCTTCTGCCTTTTATTTATTTAGGCGCTTTTCACGGAATTGACACCAGCCACATCACAGTCGGCCCAGGCGGCTCTGGATATCGCTATCTGCACTTGCAGGAACAATTTTTCTTCAACATAATTATCACAAAAAAGGCGTGGTGGGAGATGGCCGATAACTCAAAAGATTTTAATTCAACCGCTTTTAACGAAGGCCATGTGACTCGCTGGCGTGGATTTGGCTACTTATGGAAATGGGAAGAATCCTATGACGTAGTGTATCAATGAGGTCGCAAACTATCAAGCAATGTGTCTCTGGTATTTTCGGCCTGATTTAATAGGATAGCAAATGCAGCTCCTCCCTCACTCAGATAACCGGCGTAACTGTACACCCCACGCATGGTACCGGATTTAAGTAATACACCCCTCTTAACAGGTAACAGCTTATCATAGGGCCTAAAAAGCTGAAGAATACGCAAAAGCGCATCTACACTAATCCGATTTTCCCTTGATAATCCTGACCCTTCCAGAACATGAACCTTACGCATCATCTCTTCTCCCAACAACTCGGTCAAGATTTCATTTAATGCCCTCCGTCCCTTTTCCCAAGTCGCAGGATATCCGTATCGCCTTGCCCCGGCAGCCAAAAATAATGAATTTGCCGTAAAATTATTAGAGTATTGGAGGCAGAGAGCTATCACTTCCGACAATTGACGACTGGACCTATGCCGATATAGGAGATTGGCTCCATCCGACACCTTCCCTCTTTTCCAAGAGCCATTGACCGAAATAGAACTTCGTTGCATAATGGAGAAAAATAGCTCAGCGGTATAACGAGCTGTCATATTGTGATTGTTACTTTCACCCTGACAAATATTTAGACGATATTCACCCTCACCATATCCCATGCCAAGCTCCCCCATCAAAGGCACAAAAGGGGTCTGAACTTCGGCAGTTTGCACTTCGCCCCCCGGATTAATTTTAACAGCAACGGTGTTAAAATTAACCGACGTTGCAGCAACCGGGGCATCATAAGGATTATCACTCTCCCCTCCACCGGGAACCGTGTCTTCAAGTTCAAATGCCGAATCATCCACGATAATCCCGGCAACATTACTCACCCCTCGCTTCCGGAGCTCAAAGACAATCCGGTCAACCTCCTCGGAAACCAACAAAGGATCGCCGAACCCCTTGATAGTAAGGACTTGGCTATAAGGGTCAAAATAAAATTCAGTTGTGAAACGATACTGCTCACCCAGTATTTTAATGGAAGCTAACGCAGTAGCTATTTTAAGGACACTGGCAGGGATGAATAAACGCGAACCATTACATTGTTTAATAATTTGACCCCGCCGGTTGGCAACTGCCAAACCGCCATGATGCAAATACTTGCTGTATTGCAAACAATCAGCAAACAACAAACCTGGATCCGACATAGCCAAAAAAAC
>JAOTSI010000097.1 GCA_029865005.1 Desulfobulbaceae bacterium | reverse complement strand
CCTTTGGCTAAGGAAGGGCTTCCCTTGTCTGCCTTTCCAAATGCGGGGATGCCTGAGCAAGAGGGTGATCGTTTAGTTTATCCGGCCCAGCCATCTTATATGGCTCGTCGCGCGACTGAAATGATAGATAGAGGGGTACGTCTTATCGGGGGGTGTTGTGGAACCACTCCGGCCCATATCCATGAATTTCGTTCTTTTCTTAAAATTAGACCGGTTCGTGATAAAAAGCAAAGGACCATTTCGGTAACAGAGGAAGAGCATAAGGAATTTTTAAAGGAAAAACCGGGTGGTTTCCTGAGCGGATTGCAGCCTGGACGACTTCCAATTATAGTGGAGCTAGATCCCCCGACCCATCTGGATGTGGATTCCGTTCTTGAGGGAGCCAAGCAGTTGGCTGAGGCAGGGACTGATGCTATCTCCTTGGGAGAAAATCCCTTGGCTATTTTACGAACCGGTAATTTGGGTGTTGCATCTCTTATCCGTAAACAGACTGGTATCCAAACTATTATTCACCAGACCGGGCGGGACATAAACGCCTTGGGGCTTCAGTCAAGGATGATGGAAGCGCATCTGCTAGGTATTGAAGGCGTGCTAGCGGTGAGCGGCGATTCGGCAAGCGCCACGGATCAACCCGGAGTGAGCGGAGTTTTTGATTTACGTTCTTATGGCTTGTTGCGCATGCTTAGTCAATTTAATCGTGGCGTTAATATGGCGGGCAGGTCTATTAAGAAAGAGACCAATTTCTCCATAGGTGCTGCTTTTAGTTTTCGAGCCCAAAACCCCACTACTCAAATTAATCGATTGCAGAAAAAGGTCTCTTTGGGGGCGACCTTTGCCATGACCCAGCCCATTTTTTCATTGCAAATAGTTGAGCAAATGTTGGAAAAAACCAAAAACCTGGATGTTCTTATTTTTCCAGGAATATTTCCATTGATCTCATCTCGCAATGCAGAGTTTCTTCATCATGAAGTACCGGGAATTTCTGTACCATCCGTTTTGCGCAAAAAGCTGGCAAGCTTTGAACAGGTTGCTGATCAGCGCAAGGTAGCCTTGGAATATACTGATGAGTTGGTAGCGGAAATAGCGCTCATGATTGATGGGCTTTACTTGATAAGCCCATTAAATAAATGGGATATCTCTCTGCGGTTTGTCCGTAGGGTTCGCGAGGCCAAATGGCGGGGATCTGGGAGGGCTGATCGTTATTGCGTTACCGCAAAAGCGGAATAAAATTATTAATTGTAAGAGACTTTTTTTGTAACTGTTAAAGATAAACTGTATGTTCCCCAGCTGATTGAAAGCGTTTGGGGAAAAATTGTATTGTTGACCGGCCGGATCTGTGCGTAGAACATGGAGTGGACCGGATTGACCATATTCATAGAATGATTCATAAGGAGAATCCAATGTCAACTCATCTTTTCACTTCTGAGTCAGTATCCGAAGGGCATCCTGATAAGGTTGCCGACCAAATTTCCGATGCCGTCCTTGATGCTATTCTTACCCAAGATCCCAAGGCTCGTGTGGCTTGTGAAAGCTTGGTGACTACAGGAATGGCGCTTATCGCCGGTGAAATCACCACCAGTGCTTGGGTGGACATGCCTGATATCGTTAGGCAGACTATCAAGGAGATTGGTTATAATTCTTCGGATATGGGTTTTGATTGGCAATCGTGTGCGGTAATGACTTCTATCGATAAACAATCAGCCGATATAGCTCAGGGTGTTGATGAGGGTGCCGGGGTGGATTTGGAGCAAGGGGCTGGAGATCAGGGGTTGATGTTCGGTTATGCCAGTGATGAAACGCGAGTGTTGATGCCCATGCCTATTACTTATGCCCATCGGTTGGTTAAACAACAATCTGAGGTCCGTAAGGCTGGAAAACTGTCTTGGTTGCGACCTGATGCCAAAAGTCAGGTCACCATTGAATATGTAGACAAAAAGCCTTCTCGTATCGATGCGGTTGTACTTTCCACTCAGCACAGCCCCGATGTTTCCTATGATGAACTCAAAGAGGCGGTGATGGAGGAAATTATTAAGCCCATCTTACCCGCCGGCATGCTTGATGCTAAAACCAAATATTTCATCAATCCCACCGGTCGTTTCGTTATTGGCGGACCCGTTGGAGATTGTGGTGTAACCGGGCGTAAAATCATCGTTGATACCTATGGCGGCATGGGTTCCCACGGTGGCGGTGCGTTTTCCGGTAAGGATCCTTCTAAAGTGGATCGTTCTTCTTCTTATATGGGACGTTATGTTGCTAAAAATATCGTTGCCTCTGGAATTGCTTCCGAAGTAGAAGTTCAAGTCGCTTACGCCATCGGTATCGCCCAGCCTGTTTCAGTAAATGTTAATACCTTTGGTACCAGTAAATTGTCCGATGAGCGGATAGTTACCTTGATTAATGATATCTTTGATCTGCGTCCCAAGGCGATTGTTCAACAACTCGACCTGTTGCGACCCATCTATCGTAATACCGCAGCATATGGTCATTTCGGCAGGGAAGAGGCTGATTTCACCTGGGAGAGAACCGATAAAGCAGAAGAACTTAAAGCAGCAGCTGGACTGTAAGAGAAACGAATGTTTTCTTTGTATAATTAATTAATAAATAAATAACCCAAGTGGGTTTTGAGGAAAAAAACATGAGTGAAGATTATAAAGTTGCCGATATGTCCCAGGCTGAATGGGGACGTAAGGAAGTTGCCATTGCAGAAACCGAAATGCCCGGTTTAATGGCTCTGCGTGAGGAATACGGAGATCAAAAGCCCTTGGCCGGAGCTCGGATTGGTGGTTGCCTTCATATGACCATTCAAACCGCAGTGTTGATGGAGACATTAATTGCTTTGGGGGCAGAAATTCGGTGGTCTTCCTGTAATATCTTCTCCACCCAGGATCACGCTGCTGCTGCCATGGCTGCTGCTGATATTCCAGTTTTTGCTTGGAAGGGCGAGAGCGAGGAAGAGTTTTGGTGGTGTATCGAACAAACCATTTTCGGCCCTGATGGGTGGCGTCCTAATATCATCCTCGATGACGGTGGAGATCTTACCCAGATTATGCACGAAAAATATCCTGAGCTGATGAAGGATGTTATCGGAATCAGTGAGGAAACCACCACCGGTGTTTTGCGTCTCAATGAGATGGCCAAAAAGGGTACTCTCATGTGCCCTTCAATCAATGTAAATGATTCTGTAACAAAATCTAAGTTCGATAACTTATATGGCTGTCGTGAATCTCTCATCGATGGTATCAAGCGGGCAACCGATGTGATGATTGCCGGTAAGATAGCTGTTGTTTGTGGATATGGTGATGTGGGTAAGGGTTGTGCTCATGCTTTGCGTGGCATGGGTGCCACCGTATTGATTACCGAGATTGATCCCATTTGTGCCCTGCAAGCCAGTATGGAAGGCTACCGGGTAGTAACCATGGAAGAGGCTGCTCCCCAAGGTGAGATTTTTGTTACCGCCACCGGTAACGTTGGGGTAATCACCAGAGCACATATGGATGCTATGAAGGATCAGGCCATTATTTGCAATATCGGTCATTTTGATTCGGAGATAGAAATCGCCTCCTTGCGTGAGTTGACCTGGGATAATATTAAACCTCAAGTGGATCATGTTATTTTCCCTGACGGCAAGCGCCTTATCGTGCTGGCCGAGGGGCGTTTGGTCAATCTGGGATGTGCCACTGGGCATCCGAGTTTTGTCATGAGTAACTCGTTCACTAATCAGGTATTGGCTCAAATAGAGTTGTGGAAAAATCATGCCAATTATGAGAATCAGGTCTATTTTCTGCCGAAGCATTTGGATGAGAAAGTGGCCATGTTACATCTGAAGAAGATCGGAGTTCATCTCACTACTCTTACCCAAGAGCAAGCTGATTATATTGATGTTCCAGTGGAAGGACCTTATAAGCCCAACTATTATCGTTACTAAATAGGGGGCAATCTCTTGTCCAGGTATGAGGTAAGAAGCTCACGCTTTTTATTAGACTAATATACCTGCTTTTTTTATGGAGATTGTGGTTTACTGTCATTCTAGCATTATTGTAGGCGGGTTCTTCTTCGAAGAGCCCGCTTTTTTTAGCTAAATTAAGTTAAAAAAAAGTATTAACATTATGGCTGTTAGATTATTGTTTCTTAGTTGTTTATTGATGATAATGACCGGGTGTGCAGCGCCTCGGACGGTCACAAAAAATATGAATGTTACCGCTTATTGCGATTGTAGTAAGTGTTGCTCCTGGGAGCGGGGTAGTTGGAAGTATCTTAAGCTTGATTTCTGGAATCGCTATGTGAGTGCGGGCAGGAGCAAGGGTAGGAAATATTCAGGTCTTACTGCTTCAGGGACCAAACCCACTGAGCCGGTGCCTGGCCTTATGTCCTTGGACAGCCTCAAGCATCCATGGATGATACCCTTTCGGGTGGTTTTTCCCTGGTTGTGGTTTCAGCAGGATGGAACTATTGCTGCTGATACAAAATATTATCCCTTTGGTACTAGAATGTATGTGAATGGCTATGGCTGGGGGGTAGTTGCTGATAGGGGAGGTGGCGTAAAAGGGTCGACTCGACTCGATTTGTACCATGACTCTCATAGGGATGCATTGGTTTGGGGGAGAAAAAAAATGAAGGTAATAATAGAAAAATGACAACAGAGCATATCACCATTATAGGCGGGGGACTGGCCGGTTGTGAAGCTGCTTGGCAGGCAGCTGAGCGCGGGGTGGCCGTTAATCTCTACGACATGAAACCTCATCGTTATAGTCCAGCCCATGAGATGGAGGACTTGGCGGAGCTCGTTTGTTCTAATTCATTTCGTTCCGATCAGTTAGGTAGTGCAGTAGGGCTTCTTAAGGAAGAAATGCGCCGTCTCGGGTCTCTGCTCATGCAGGTAGCGGTGGAGACAGCAGTTCCTGCCGGTAAGGCTTTGGCTGTAGACCGAGTACGTTTTGCTGCCGAGGTGAGTTCCCGTATCGCAGCTCATCCATTGATATCGGTGCTCAGGCAAGAGGTTGATGAGATTCCTTGTGGTAGCTCGCCGACTATTTTAGCTACCGGTCCTTTGACTTCTGAAAAACTTACTGCAGATTTGATGAAATTAACTGGGCAAGAAAATCTGGCCTTTTATGATGCCATCGCCCCTATTATTTCCGCATCTTCACTTAATATGGATATCATCTATCGTAAGTCACGGTGGGATGATGGTCCTGGTGAGTACCTTAACTGTCCCATGACCAAGGAGGAGTATTATAATTTTATCAAGCTCCTTGGCGAAGCCGATACCGTACCCTTAAAAAGTTTTGAGGACCCTAAATACTTCGAAGGTTGTCTGCCCATCGAGGTGATGTTGGCCAGAGGCGAGGAGACTCTTCTTTTTGGCCCTATGAAACCGGTGGGGTTGCCTGATCCTCGAACCGGGCAAGAATTCTTTGCCGTGGTTCAGCTGCGAGCGGAGAATTTGGAGGAAACCTCCTACAATATGGTAGGGTTTCAGACCAAACTTACCTATGGGGCTCAAAAAGTAGTATTTCAGGCCATTCCTGGTTTGGAGAATGCTGAATTTTTGCGTCTCGGCTCCGTGCATCGCAATACCTTTGTTTGTGCTCCAGAACTGCTCCTTCCCACCTTGCAAATGAAAAAACGACCCGATCTTTTTCTCGCTGGGCAATTGGCCGGGGTGGAAGGTTACGTGGAGTCCATAGCTATGGGATTGTTGGCTGGGATTAATGCGGCGCGCTTAGCCGGAGGGCAAACTTTAGTGGTGCCGCCCCATGAAACCGCCCATGGAGCTCTTATTCGGCATCTCACTGAAACAGTGCCCAAACGTTTTCAGCCCTCCAATGTTAATTTCGGCCTCTTTCCGCCTTTAGCTAAAAAGATGCCCAAAAAATTACGTGGTGATTATCGGGCGGAACTTGGCTTAGCATCTTTGGATGAATGGGTGAAAAGTTCTGCTATTTATTGATTTTTATGATTGCTTTTGATTTCGATCAACCATAATATTTTTGTCTGCCAGGGTCGTGGTTTTTCTTGCCGGGAATCACGATCTTAAATTTTATCCTCATTATTGCCTTATGATTATTGCGTGCCTGGTTACGGAGTTCCAAACCGGCCGCGTAAGGCGATGGTCATTTTTTTATCCACTCCGTCGAAAAGTAACCCAATGGGCGATTCCCCTTTTTTCCAAATCATATATAAAATGAATCCTAGAAAAAATACGGTTATGAGCATGTTTGGCCAGGTGTTGAGTTGCCATTGGCCCTGCCATACCAGTTGTGGCTGGTTATAGAATGGCCACAGGTATGGAATGGGCCATTGATAATTATCCGGCCCTCTGGAACCGACAAGGTCGCAGAACAGGTGGATGTGGAAACAAAGTGTTGTCAGGGCGAAAACCCGCAACTGAGCTTGACTAATAGCTGCGAAAAGTGAAGAGATGAGAATGCAAAAGGGTAGGTTATGGGAGAGAACATGATGATAGGTGCTCCAAAGTTCTAATCCAATTATCTTGTTATCATAAAAGACTCCGCCGAGTATCCCCAATCCGTCTATGTCTGGAATTATGCCGGATAGAGTGATGAGCAATCGATCTTTTTTTGTGTTTACTCCCTTTTGGGCCATCGGCCAGGTAACTAGAAGGTGGGTGAATGGGTTCAAATTATAACCTGTTGTCTATTGTTGATTGTATTTGAATGATTCTGCTTTTAGGGCCGCGGAAAATAATAAATGTCCCAAAATCGGAGTCTTCGCTTACCTCCGCAGGGTTCTTGGCCAACCCCTTTCTATACCTCTATTTTGTTGACTATCGCCAGCGCTTGTTGGAAATCAAGGGAGTTTATCGCTTTTTCCAAAAGGGACAAGTTGTTAGGATCTTGCTGAAGAAGCGAATCTTTTATTTCAAGAAATTTTTTACCAGATGCCATATCATTTAGCTCTAATAGTTGTCTAAGCTCAGTTATTTTTGGGATGATTAAGTCAAAATCAATTATTTCATCCGGCACTTCGTTAATAGTAGATTCCTTATTATGTGGAACTATTTTGTTAATTTGTGTCAAGGTAGCCTGTAAGGTATTTAGGGTATCATCAAGCAAGTCCTTTATGGTGGCTGATTGTTTTTTGAGACCGTTTTCCAATTTTATCGCTTTTTCGTGTAATTCATTCATTCCAAGATTGCCAGAAACACCTTTTAGGCTATGGGTAATGCTCAAGGCTGAGAGGTTATCGTTGTTATCTAGTGCCTCAGCTATTCTGTCTGAAAAATGTTCATGTTCTTCTTGGAATTCCAATAAAATGTCAAGATAGAGTTTCTTGTTACCTGCCACTCTCATTAGACCGCTTTTCAGGTCAAAGCCAGGAATATTAGCTGGAAAATTTATAGGTTTGGTTTCTAACGTTCTGTTTGTTTGAAGTTTAGAGTAGGTATCATCCTTTTTGGGGTTGCTATCTGTATGTTTAGCAATGTCTTTTAATGATATCATGCTGATGATACAGTTGTAAAGTTCATCAGGGTTAATTGGCTTGTTAATGTGGTCATTCATTCCTGCTTCAAGGCTTTTCTCTCGGTCTCCAACCATTGCATGGGCGGTCATTGCAACTATTGGAATATGGTTATTTTTTGACAGTGAGGTACGTATTTCTTGGGTGGCTGCAATACCATCCAATTTTGGCATTTGAATATCCATGAGAATAAGGTCATAGGAATTTTCGTTTGCCATTTTAACGGCTTCTTGGCCATTATTGGCTATGTCTACAAGTAGTTTCCACCTTTCAAGGAGTTCTCTCGCCACCTGTTGGTTAATTTTGTTGTCTTCTGCGAGTAAGATATGTGCCCCGGCAATATCAATGCTAGGGCTAGTTACGATAATATTTTTATCTCTTGTTTCGGCCAATAGGGTCTCTTTGCCGAATACTTCCAGAACGGCATCGAATAAAATAGAATAGCTTACCGGTTTAAAAATGTAATTTTCAATACCTAGTTCTCCAATTCGTTGTACTACCTCTTCCCTTCCATAAGCTGTAACCATAATAATAGCGGGGTTTACTGAAAGTGAGGTATTTTCTTGAATTTGACGACAGGTTTCCAGGCTATCCATTTCCGGCATTTGCCAGTCAACTAATACCAGATTGTAAGGATCATTTTCATTAGATGCCTTTTCTAATTCATCCAGGGCTTCTGCCCCAGAAAAGCTTGTAGTTACTCTAAACGAAAATGATTGAAGTGCTGTTGCTAAGCTTTGACAAGCAGTTTGATTGTCGTCAATAACAAGGGTTCGCAATCCAATTAGGTCCTTGGGCATGACACGTGGGGAGGGCTCCGCGATAGGTAAATCGAAAATGGCGCTAAATGAGAATGTAGAACCATGGCCTTTCTGACTTTTAACTTTAATAGTGCCATGCATCATTTCTATGAGTTTTTTGCTAATGCTAAGTCCTAGGCCGGTCCCCCCATATTTTCTGGTAACAGAGGAATCTGCCTGGTTAAAAGATTGAAATAACCTTTTTTGATCAATCCGGCTAATACCGATACCTGTATCGCGCACCGCAAAAAGTAATGTAACCCTCTTGTCAATGATTGATCCAGGGCTAATTTCAATGACAATTTCACCATTATCAGTAAATTTTAGTGCATTATTCGTAAGGTTGATCAAGACTTGGTATAAGCGCAAGGGGTCACCGATAATGGTAGTCGGTGTTTTTGGGTCTATTAAGAAAATTAATTCCACTCCTTTTTCCTGAGCCCTAAGATCTATTATATTGGTTATATCGTCTAGCACTTCCTGTAGGTTGAATTCCGTTTTTTCTAATGTTAATTTTCCCGCTTCGATTTTCGAAAAGTCTAGGATGTCGTTTATTATTCCCAGTAAAGAGTGTGCGGATCGATCGACCTTGACAAGGTAATCCTCTTGTTTAGAATTTAACTTCGTTTGCAAGGCTAAGTGTACTAGTCCTAAAATAGCATTCATCGGGGTGCGTATTTCATGGCTCATATTAGCTAAAAAATGACTTTTAGCTCTGGTGGCTTCTTCTGCCGTATGCCTTGCTTCCTTCAAGTCCTTCATTATCTTTAACATGGATCTTTTTGTCTCGGCCAGTTCAGTGATTCGCTCTTTGAGAGCCATGTTAATTCGTTTTATGTTTGTGATATTCTCTTTTACAGCTACAAAGTGAGTGACCTGGTTGTTTTCGTCACGAACCGGCGATATTATAGCTTTTTCCCAGTAAAGTTCTCCTGTTTTCTTCTTGTTAGTAAGTTCTCCTTGCCAGGTTTTGCCATTTTTAATAGTATCCCAAAGGTCTTTATAGAATTCACGTGATTGCTTTCCAGAATTTAGAATTCTAGGGTTTTTTCCTATCGCTTCTTCACTGGAGTAACCTGTTAATTCGCAGAATTTTGGATTAACGTACTCCATAATACCTTCAAGGTCTGTTAAGACTACGGATACTTGACTTTGCTCTATTGCTTGCGAAAGTTTGCGGTATTCATTCACTGCCTGTTTTTGATCAGTGATATCTTCAATCATTGGAAGAAAATAAAGAGGTTTACCATTGATATCTGCAACCATACGTAATGACAACCTGCCCCATACTGTTTGTCCGTCCTTACGAGTGTATCTGGTATCATTTTGGTATTGTTCGATATTTCCAGATAGTAACGAGGAGACATTTTTTTCTTCTATTTGACGATCATTCGGGTGGGTAATGTCAAATATTGTAAAATCAAGAAGTTCATTTGCTGAATAACCCATAATTTGACAAAATTTTGCATTAACCTTTTCAAAGTGACCATTAAGATCAACTATGGCAGCCCCTACAGGAGCTTGATCGAATGTTCTCTTAAATAGTTGTTCACTTTCACGTAAGGCATTTTCGGCCATGGTTTGTTCGGTAACGTCACGATTAACCGTTACAATATTTGTTGTAACTCCTTCTGTGTTTTTAAAAGGATAAAGCATTACTTTGAAATGGCGGACCCCATGGCTAGGGGTATTCTGCCATATGAGAAAAGAAACTCTTTCGCCTGCAAAACAACGGTCCATGTTTGGTTTGATTTTATCAATGAAAGTTTCTTCTTCCCATGTAGTGGCTATGTTTTCGCCTATTACATTTTCCCTTTCTATTTGCATGGTTGTGCACCATGTATCATTAACAGCTAGGTAGTTTAGGTCGTTGTCAATAAAAGTCATCATATCCTTTACTGAGTTAACGATAAACTCATATCTATTGGTAAGGGACTGGGCTTGTTTTCTTCCTTCTATCTCTTTAGCCAATCGCCTGTTCCAAAAGATAATTACGGTCATAATAAATGATATAGTCCCGATAATTATTCCTACTTGTCGCCAGTTTTTTTGGCGTTCCACTCGTACATTTACCCAGCTTGAATGTATGTTTTTTTTGTCATTGTCTGGGATTGAACTGATAAGCCTATCCAGAATACCGACAAGTTCTGGCCAGTCTTTACGTACCGCAAAGGCTAATTCCAATTTATATGGTGTGGTGCCTGCTACCTTTAGATTGGTTATTCCGAGTCTCTCGGTTACATAGGTTATTGATGCAAGATTACCGATAAAAGCATCTATTGAACCTTCTGATACGCGTAGCAATGCTTCTTCGATGTTATTAACTTGAATGAATTTATGATTTGGGAAATCATTTTTTAATATATCCTCGGTGATATACCCTTTAATAACGGCTATTGTTTTACCTGATAATTCGTGGAGGTCCGAGATAAATGGGGTTTTATCATGGGTCAGAACGACCAAAGAGGAAGAGATGTATGGCTTAGTAAAGTTTAAGAATTTTGATCTTTTTGTGCTCTGCATAGCACAGGGAAGGACATCAATTTCACCGGTTTTTGTTTTTTCAACAACCTCTGACCAACTAAATCCTTTAAGAGGGTACATGTTGATGTCGAGAGTTTCATTAATTATTTTTACGTAAGCAGATGCTATTCCGCTATATACTTTGGTGGCGTCAAAAAATTCAAATGGTGCCCATTGTGGGTCTACTCCAAGGCGAATATTTTTATGGGTGGCGAGCCATGCTTTCTCTGTTTTGGTAGGGACATATTTTTCTTTTACCTGTAATTGAGACCATCTTTGATTAATTGCATTGAGTTTGCCTTTACCAATGGCTTCCAAGCCTTTGTTGATTATGCTTATAAATTCGGGCCATTCCGGCCTTATGGAAGCGGTCGCATTTGTTTTAAATTCAGGAGAAAAATAGACCGGCTTAATACCAATAAACATATGTTTACCTATTAGATAATAGTGATAACTGAGTCCGAAGGCAGCATCCACCTTGCCCTCATACACCATTTTCATCATGTTAAGCGCGGAATCGGTTTCGACGATATCAATTTCATCTCTATAAGGAGCTATGGCTTGCTGGACCACGTAGATATCTTTTAGGACGGCAATTTTTTTACCTCTAAGATCTGCTTCGCTATATATTTCCAGCATTGCATTATTTTTGGCAAAAACTGTAGGCGTCGCTACGGTTAAACTATTTGTGTTTAACAATCCAATGGATTCAGCCAATGATGGTGGTGCAACCAAAAAACCGTCAACTT
>JAOTSI010000400.1 GCA_029865005.1 Desulfobulbaceae bacterium | reverse complement strand
TGGAGCTAATGCTATTCTCGGCGTCTCCATGGCAATGGCCAAAGCTACTGCTGCTGAACTTGAGCTTCCTCTCTACAATTATCTCGGCGGAGTAAATGCTAAAACATTGCCTGTTCCGATGATGAACATTCTCAATGGCGGAGCCCATGCCGACAACAATGTTGACATTCAAGAGTTCATGATCCTACCGGTGGGAGCACCCTCTTTTTCCGAAGCATTACGGATGGGAACCGAAACTTTTCACTCTTTAAAAGCTGTTCTCAAAAAACGAGGACTTCAAACTGCAGTTGGTGATGAGGGAGGCTTTGCGCCAAACCTTAAATCGAACGAAGAAGCCATCGAAACCATCCTTGAAGGAATTACCAAAGCGGGATACTCCCCTGGTAAAGATATCTTTATAGGCATAGATGCTGCCTCAAGTGAATTTTATTCCGCTGATGAAAAAAGCTACATTTTGAATGCTGAAGCTAATCCACGAAAAAACTCAGCGGAACTGATTGAATTTTACAAAGAATGGGTAAACAAATATCCTCTTATTTCTATCGAGGACGGCCTTGATGAATCTGACTGGGAAGGATGGGCACTGCTCACTAAGGAATTAGGAGATAAAATCCAGCTTGTTGGTGACGATATTTTTGTTACCAATACCTCTATCCTCGCAAGAGGCATCAGGGAAAAAATCGCCAACTCAATACTCATTAAACTCAACCAAATCGGCACATTAACCGAAACAATTGACGCTGTTGACATGGCTCACCGAGCAGGTTACACCTCCGTTATTTCACACCGTTCTGGTGAAACAGAAGATGCAACTATAGCAGATTTAGCTGTTGCACTTAACACCGGACAGATAAAAACAGGGGCTCCATCCAGAAGTGATCGAGTAGCTAAGTATAATCAATTACTACGCATTGAAGAGGAATTAGGCTCCGCTGCCAAATATGCGGGTTCAAACTCTTTTAATTTTTTGAATATATAGTATTGACAATTTTTCTAAAAAAACTATCATTGTATAAGAAAAGCAATAATAGTAATCAGCATCAGGAACATTAAGGAGGTCCAATATGACCCTAACAAAAGCAGACTTGGTTCAAGAGGTGTATAAAAACCATCCGAACCTGACTAAGGCCCAGGCTACTCAATCAGTTGAAGCATTCCTGGGAATTTCAAAGGCATCACTCATTACTGGGTATGACCTGTTGCTGAGTGGTTTCGGCAAGTTTAACGTTAAAGATAAAAAGGCTCGTCGCGGCAGAAATCCCCAGACCGGTGACGAACTCACCCTGGAAGCAAGACGCGTAGTGACCTTCAAACCCTCCGGCATTCTTCGCTCCAAAATTAACGGCGAATAAATAATGGCTTCAGGGAAGTACAAGGTGTAACAAGGTATTCAACTAACTACCATTCTTTGTTACACCTTTTTCATAACCCCTTTAAACAACTCCCCTCCATCATTTCCCCCTGACTCCTATTCTCAACGGAACATCGTGCAGTTAAAACTTAGAAAAATCGTTCTTTCTTCAATTAGATCTGAAGATAAATCATATTTATTAGCCCCTGAACACTCACTCAGATCAATATCACCCGAACTGATTGATTCTATTAGCCAGGTAGGTGTCCTTCATCCACCATTAGTGCAAGCAAACGATAAAAACGATTACATTATAATTTCAGGCTTTAAACGAATTGCTATCCTCCAAAATATTTCTCCGAACATACAACTTCATTGCCTTATCTTACCCATTGACTGTTCACAAGAAGATGTCTACACCACACTATTTCATCACTGGGTGACAGACCGTCAACCAAGTATCATTGAGCAGGCGGCATTTTTTTCTAAAACTAACAAAATACTAAGCAAATCCACATTACTCTCTTTTACCCAACAACTCGGATATAAACCGACCATGCGGATTGTTAACGATCTGATTTCCCTTCTTAAATTGGAAAGTACAGTAATTACTGGTTTACATAATGGATCAATTCATCCTCGCAGCGCCAGAAAGATTCAATCCCTCAACCCCATGAACCAAAAGATTGTCGCCTCACTCATCACCACATACAAATTAGGTGGGTCTAAGCAACAAAAAATGATTGATCTCGGCATGGAGCTTATAATGAGAAAGAAATTCTCATGGAGCGATATAAGAGACAACTGGTTGAAAAAAGAAGACGATAAAGAACAAAATATTCCTCAACAAAGCGGACGCCTATTGGAATGGCTTAATGAACAATGCTACCCACAATCATCTCTAGCAGAATCAGAGTTCACCGAGTTCGTCCGTTCACTTAAATTACCAGCCAACGCAACAGTAAGCCATGTTCCTTCTTTTGAAGGCGACGAGTTATGGATGACCATAAAATATGCAAACAAAGAAGAATTAAGGAAAAAGTTACCCCTGGTCACAAAGCACACAACTGATTGATCTTACAGACCTAAAGTTCAATAGCGATCACGGTTGCCTCAGGTTTAAACAGTTGCCGCTGCTCACTAAGCCTATCTGTGCGTATAGGGACAATTACATTAAAATGAGACACCTATGACCACTTACAAAAAATTACCTAACTGATCCAGTCGAAACCACACTGTTCAGATATCCCTTAAGCAAAATATCCTCACCAATCATCGTCGTTTCCACATCTCGTAATTTGAGAGCCTGCTCACGATTAACAAAAGATATACCGTCTAAAAGTGAAACTCCCTTATCACCGATAAAAAATGGGGCGATAAACAAATTTACCTCATCAACCAAGCCAGAGCGCAACATGGATCCATGTATCTTTGCCCCACCTTCAACCAATACTGAAGCAATATTATTCTTCCCCAAAATCTTCAAAACCTCGGACAAATCAAGACGACCGTCCATCCCGTTTGAAACCTCGTGGATAATAGCCCCTCGCTCCTTTAAAGCAGCGTAACGCTCACTATTACTATTTTGTTTACAAAAAAGCCAGGTCTCGGCAGAGGATGTGAGGGATAACATTTTAGCGCTTGGTGAAAGACGAAGATCAGGATCAAGTACAATACGAAGAGGATCTCTCCCCAACCCATTTTCAAGCCTAACCGTAAGGGAAGGATTATCGATTTCAGCTGTTCCAACGCCGATAAGTATAGCATCAAGCTTATCACGCAATAGATGCACCTTTTCAGCGGACCTAGAGGAGGTTATCTTCCCCCCTTGCCCAGATTGATAGGAAATCTTTCCATCTAGGCTCATCCCGGCCTTCATCACCACCCAAGGCATCCCTGTTGATGAATGTTTAAGAAAAGGATGTATAATGGCGGTGCATTGCTGCTCAAGAACGCCAGTCGTAACAGCAAGGCCGCAAGAGGCAAGAAACTTTGCACCCCCACCTTTTACTCCTGGATTAGGATCTGGAGAACCGATGACCACCCTTTGAATTCCTGCCTCCAAAATAGCCTTAGTACAGGGAGGAGTCCTACCAGTATGATTACAAGGCTCCAAGGTAACGAAAATAGTCGCCCCCACGGTACATTCTCCCGCATCCTCAATGGCGTTGACTTCAGCATGAGGTTCGCCAGCCTTATGATGATACCCCCGGCCAACGATCTTCCCATCCTTTACAACAACAGCTCCTACAGCGGGGTTAGGTGATGTACGGCCAACTCCTTTCTCAGCCTCCAATAAGGCTTCTTCCATATATTGCTGATCTATATTTAAAGGCATCTCAAATTAATCAATAAAGTAAATTAATTATACTTAGCTCTCTTTATCTGCAAGATAGAGCTTTAACTCTTCCATAAACTCAGTGACATCTTTAAACTGCCGATACACTGAAGCAAAGCGAACATAAG
>JAOTSI010000399.1 GCA_029865005.1 Desulfobulbaceae bacterium | reverse complement strand
ACTTAAGAAAAATATATTTGTTTACGAAATGTTGAACCTATCCGGAAGTCTGAGGGGCGATCCTTGTGATCGCCCTCTTTGGGATGATTGTCTGTATTTAAATGTTATGCGGGTGTCATTATTAAATGTAGATAGACAATTTTAGGTTTTATATTTCCTTTAATCGTTAATGTTATGGGGATGTTTGTTTTTGATAAAAAGATTGATTTCCAGGGCTATGTTGTTTGTTTAAGCTGTGATCGGTGTATATAGCTGGTTTCATCCCCATACTGTCCTTTTCCCGTCAAGGGGGAAGAGACGTAGGAAGCCGGTGTTGATTTATCAAAATTTCTTAAGTCAATAGTGACCTATCTGGGGCTGTTGGTCTTCATTTTTAAAGTATCTTAAGGCATAATATGTTGAATTTGTATAAGGGTCGCGGAAAATAATAAATATCCCAAAATGGCGCAGGATTTTTAATCGTCTTCAAGAAGAGGTAACAGGCGCATAGCAGCGTTATGTAACTGTTGCCTTGACAAAGAAGACGGCTAAAAAGACAAGCCAGATGGGGTAATTTATTTTTTCCGAGGCCCTAAGGCCGCCATGGACGGGCAGCTACAAGGGGTGAATTTACAGTTCCGTGTTAGTCTCGAAGCATGGTTGAACGAACAAAATTTTGCGTAAATCAAATATATTGATTAAAATGAGCGCCCCAACGTAGCAGAACCATGTTGACTTAAATGGGATTTAGTGGATGGGCTTGTTGCCCTTCTTAGAAATCAACGACCATCTCTGATTGCAAACAAATCAATGTCCTGTAATATTCATTCGGGATATCAAGTGTACTGAGCTCCCATAAATCTGAAATAATCATTTTTTATTTTATATTAAGTAAGGTTGGAGAGAGTTCTGATCAGCATATGATGCAAGGAGATTTCATGTTGATGCGCAAAGCGCTGGTGACCGGTGGTGGTGGTTTTATCGGCTTGGCCGTGGTTCGTAAATTGGCGGAGCTGGGAGTGAAGACCACGGTGGTGGGGCGGCATGAATATCCGGCTGCCACTGCATTGGGGGCACGCTGCGTGGTGGGTGATATTCGGGAAGCTTCTTTCCTGCAGAAGGTATTCGCCGACCATGATACGGTGTTTCATGTGGCTGCCAAGGCGGGTATTTGGGGCTCCTACGATTCCTATCATTCCATAAACGTCCAGGGTACGGAAAATGTGCTGACTGCCTGCCGTGAAAACAGGGTCAAGGCGCTGGTCTACACCTCCACCCCCAGTGTGGTCTTTAATGGCTGCGATCTTCAAGGAGTCGATGAGACCACCCCCTATGGGCAAAAACTGCTCTGTCACTATGCGGCCACCAAGATAGAGGCGGAAAAGCTGGTGCTCGCTGCAGACGGCTCGCTCACCAGGACCGCTGCCATTCGACCCCATTTGGTCTGGGGACCGGGGGATACTAACCTGATCCCTCGCTTGCTGGACAGAGGACGGGAGGGGAGCCTTCGTATTGTGGGGAGTGGTGAGAACAAGGTGGATATCGCCTATATTGATAATGTGGTCCATGCCCATATCTTGGCGGCAGATAATTTGCTATCCTCCGCCAGTGCAGGTGGCCAATCGTTTTTTATCTCCCAGGGTGAACCAGTACCGCTCTGGGGGTGGATTAATGATCTTTACGGGCGGCTTGATATTCCGCCTGTTACCAAGCAGGTTTCTTTTCCCGCTGCCTATGTCATTGGTTATCTAATGGAAAAGGTTTACGGACTTTTGGGCCGGGAAGATGAACCCAAGATGACCCGCTTCTTGGCAGAGCAATTGGCCAAGTCCCATTGGTTTTCTCAGGATAAGGCTAAACAATTGCTCGGCTATGAGCCTTTGGTTTCCATTGAAGCTGGACTAGAGGCATTGGTGCGGTCATTGCGGGAATAATGATCTGGATGCAATTATTTATCGGCCCAATATTATATTTTTTAATAAGGTTTGATGAGGAAATAGGTAATAATGGACTTTCAGATAGATAAGGTTATAGGTATAATTACTAGAGAGGTACGTAACTACCAGACCCCGGTGGTGGATTTGATGGCAGTCCAGGGGGAGAGTCCCTTTAAAATACTGGTGGCCACTATTTTATCTGCCAGAACTAAGGATGAGGTAACAGCGGCTGCCTGTAAACGTCTTTTTAAAAAGGTTGATGGACCACCAGCTTTAGCTGAGCTCAGTGAAACGGAGCTTGAAAAAATAATTTACCCGGTGGGGTTTTACCGAAACAAAGCTCAATATTTAAGTAAATTACCGAAAGTCCTCGCCGAACGTTTCAACGGCGAAGTACCGCAGGAGATGGCTGATCTGCTCAGCTTGCCGGGAGTGGGGAGAAAAACCGCTAATCTGGTTTTAGCAGTGGCTTTTGGTAAACTAGCCATTTGCGTTGATACCCATGTGCATCGTATAATGAATATATGGGGTTATGTGAAAACATCCACCCCCTTGCAAACCGAAATGGCGCTGCGCAAGAAATTGCCCCAAAAGTATTGGCTCACCATCAATGCTAATTTGGTATCCTTTGGGCAGCAGACCTGTAAGCCCGTAGCCCCGGCCTGCAGTCGTTGTGTGCTGGCCGATTGTTGTCCGAAAATAGGAGTGCGGAGCGGGAAAAAAGCTAAGCTTCCCACTCAGGCAGGAGCAAAAAAAATCGTTTCATGGAACGTCAATGGGTTGCGAGCGGTTTATAAAAAAGGTTTTTTAGATATTTTAAAAGATTTTGATGCAGATATTTTTGCTCTCCAGGAAATTAAGGCTATGGTTGAGCAGCTACCTGGAGAGTTGGTAGAGGTGCCAGGGTATTATTCTTATTGGTATCCGGCTGTTAAAAAAGGATATTCCGGCACAGCCGTTTATACTAAAAAGAAACCTTTAGAGGTGTTATACGGTATAGGTGAGGATGGATTCGATCAGGAAGGTAGAGTGCTTACCCTGGAGTATGAGGATTTTTATTTTGTTAATATTTATGCTCCCAATGCCCAGTGCGAGTTAAAGCGGCTTGATTTTAAAATCGCATTTAATAACGCTTTGCTGCAATATATAGAAAAGTTGTCAAAGAAGAAATCTGTGGTACTGTGTGGAGATCTCAACGTGGCCCATACTTCCATTGATCTCGCTAATCCCAAATCAAATGAGGGTAATGCAGGATTTTCGCCTCTTGAGCGGGCATGGATGGATGAGCTTATGGCCGCTGGTTATATAGATAGTTTTAGGAAATATTGTTCAGAACCCCATAAGTATACTTGGTGGAGTTATCGTTTTAGGGCCAGAGAAAAAAATATTGGTTGGCGAATTGATTATTTTTTGCTTGATTCCAAGAGTGAATCGCGACTAGTTGGGGCTGAGATACATGAGGATATTATGGGCTCCGATCATTGCCCGGTTAGTATTGGGTTTGTTTAACCCGTTAGTGAAATGTTAAAGGATATTGCTAATGTACCGAATTGTTATTGCCGATGATCATGCGCTTCTTCGACAGGGAATCAAAAGTATGATTTCGCAGGAGTCGGAAATGGAGGTTATTGGTGAAGCTGCTAATGGTGAGGAGCTATTGCAGTTAATTGAGGAGGTTGAGCCTGATATGATCATCCTCGATATATCTATGCCCAAAATAAATGGACTGGAAGCCTTGGAGCTTATCCATGACAAGCTTCCCAATGTTAAGATACTGATGCTCACCATGCATAAGAATAGTCAATATTTTTTCCGAGCCATTTCATCAGGTGCTCATGGTTATTTGATGAAGGATGAGACGGATACGGAGTTGCCAGCTGCCATTAAGATGGTACGGGAAGGAA
>JAOTSI010000300.1 GCA_029865005.1 Desulfobulbaceae bacterium | reverse complement strand
TTCCATTGTCTGGAGCCAGGAGCTGTCGATTTTCCTCCCGCAATGGAAGGATAATTCCTTCATAGCTATCCAGCACTTCAGACGGAGTGACCTTTAAGCGCCGGGCCAAGATCGCGGCTGACTTTTCCGGTCGCGTCTTGATATCATCCAGGGCAAGAAACCAACCGTTAACCAGCTTGGTAAGTCGCCCACCCTTTTTAGCTAATACTTTCTTCCGAACCACCAAAACATCCATTATTTCTCCAGGGATATCCTTACTGGAAAAAACAACCTTTCCGCCACCAGCCAATAACTTTGTTCGCACAGGTTCAAAGGTGACCACTGCATCCACATCCTTCTTATTAAATATCTCCTCGTGATTATTTACTGCCTGATGCTTGATATTTACCTCGTCAATGGTCATACTATGAATTTCCAAAGCCCTGGAGATGAAATAGGCCCCCAGAGCACTGCTTTCCACCGCAATGGTTTTACCTTTTATATCTGAAAAATCATTAATCCCCGGTTGAGCAATTATAACATCTCCTCCATTGGAAATGTCCATAACCAGAACTATCACCAAATCATTATCAGTTTGGCGAAGATAAATAGCCTCATCCAGAGTAAGTGCAGCTGCTTCCAGGTTCTGGTTTTTAAAACCACGAATCACCTCAGAAGCCGACGGATATTCAACCAACCTGATTCCAGCCCCTTCAAAATATCCATGCTCTTTAGCCAGATACAAAGGCTCGTAACCCGGCCAAACGTTAGTGCCAATACGTATTTCAGGTTCAGGGCTCCGATGACATCCCCATGAAATAAGCAATATAAATAGACATGGATAAACAATGAGAAATGATATTAATCTGAACATAAATATTTTACAGGCTCCTTTAAGGGGCCTCGAAACAAATTAATTATCCCATCTCGAAGCCTAACATTCACCAGCTTGTCTTTTTAGGCAACTGTTACATAACGCTGCCATGCACATGTAGCCTCTTCTTGAAGACGACTAAACATTTTGCAAAGGTAAGCGCAAACGCAGATTTTGGAATATTAATTACTTTCGACAACCCTAAGGTGGGAACGAATAATTGCGTTCAGCTATTCAAGGAAATTTAGGCGAGATCTCATGGAAATATGAAAAATAACTAAAATACAATGATAACTGTTTTCATTTATCTTATCACAGAGCGTGACTAAACGGAATACGTTTTTGAAACAAAATCTTACAATATGACATAATTACGGCAAAATACTGGTACCCATGCCTTTGCGTGAAGCAAGATGTAACCACTACTTGGATCTAATATTGACACACTGCATTATACTCAATGATGTTTATCTATAAAATGTAAATTGTGGAAGACTATTAAAGAGGTACCATTAGCAAGTAATGTTTTCCTTTATTAACATTTTTGGGAATTCCAAAATTATTTATGCATTAAGATAAACCATAATGTAACCTACGAGATGGGGCAACTTGTTACTCAAATTGATTTTTATGGATTCCTTGGTACGGTATTTCCATACAAGGCTCCTTAGGATTGGTTTCTTCATACGAAGCAATATTATGTATCTTTTGATTTAGGAACGCAAAATATATAACTTCCTACTCTCACGTCCACGTTCAGGCCGTATATTCCTCTCCTCAGCTCACAAAATTCTCAACGTAGCGCTGCTATGCCAGCGGTCTTGCTCAATCAGAGTGCACAAGTCCTAACTAAAATCGAACACGATAATTACGGAATTTATATATTTTGTGTACCTTATTAAGGTATTAAATTATTTCATCGCAGAAACTTTAGTACTTATAGCCCATCTATACAAGCTGGGATAACCGCATAGCCGTCAAACCAATCAAGATAATACATTAGTATTAAATGAAAAAATAAACTCGTAACCCATCTCGGACTTTAGAGGCACCCCTTGTGGGTGCCCACCTTAATCACCCTAAACTATAAGCATTTATTTATTGCTAACAGTATATATAAAAATAATTGGTTTCCATTATTTCAATTAGCTCAGCAGGCACCCAGCAAGATACAAGTTTATTTTGTCGTGAAATATCTAACTGTTGTAAAAATTAACCTGTCGGCTATGAAGGCAACCGCATGCAGAAAAACCAAAATTAACAACTAAGAATTTAGTCATAAATATAAAGTAACAATGGAAAAGAGGTTGGTATCACATAGCGATCATAATATTTTTTAGTAATATAATCGTTTCGTTGTTTAATTTTATTAAAAGTTGTATTGTTAAGTTTTTCTAATGTTTTGGTGACCTCGATATATAGAATTCATTGTAGCTCTAGGTATTCTAGTATCACAAACTAAAAATACACCTTTTAACAAAATTAAATATCATAATGAAAATACATAAAAATATCCATCTTGCCTTAATCTGGACTTGTATTGGCCTAATTAGCCTTTGCATATTTACAGCGGTTGAGACAAGTGCAAAATATTTTGATGTGGTGCTACCTTGGAATCTCCAGTTTACCCTAAAAAATGTTTGTCAACGAGCTGGATTAGAGAATTTTCCTGATTCTGCAAATACATTTGAACGAGAAATGGTGAATAAACCTGAGGTTCAAATCTACAAAATTTCCTTTTTCGCACCGTTAATTGATATTCGAAAATGGATTTGGAAATCTAAAGGTATTAATTCGAGGCCCTATCGTATAGATGCTGATTGGATTCGTTATGATATCACATCGAGAAAAAATGGTATCACCGGGGGGTGGGTGAAAATTAATGAGAACAAAAATCGGGTGTGTATAAATTTATCTTGCTTGTAAGGTGAACAATAATTCAATCATAGGCATTCACCGGTCTGCTTGCACACATGCACAGCACTGGTAAACCCTTATCAGCCTGATATTATAGAACTTTTCTTCACGACCCTGTGAACAGTTACACTAAATAGCATTGAAAAATGTTTCAAGGATTACTGAGAAAATGCTACGACCGAACAACACAAACCCTGTCTTATTGATTAGTAAAAATAACTAAAACAAAAGGTACTTTCGGTTAAAGCGTACTTTTATCAAGCTAACGCCATTAATAATTTTTTAACAAGGAATTGAATTATATTTAGTCTTCATATATCAAGTTTTGCAAACTTTTAACATTTCAACCCTTTCCTTCTTCTTTTCAAAGGAAGGTAAAGGCTAAAACATCAACCATAACCAAGAATATCTTCAATTATGATATGATTTGAAAATGAGAAAGATCATTGCTGCTGAAAGTTAACGATATCTACCTTTAACTATTAAAGTTTATATGCCTTACCACGATCCTATCATTGGAAAATGGAATAGTAATCAGTTTTTGTTGTGCAGGGAAAAAGAGCAATCGTTTCTCTTCCGTCAATGGAGGGGAGTGAAAAGAATAAGGATGAAGGTCATTTTTCATTTCCTTTAACGAAGGGACGATATGAACTGAGCGATGGGTCTTCAGTGAATGAATAGATAAAGGAACTTTTTTATCCTCATAGTTAACCTTGAGAAAATATTTACCGCCCAGGCCAGGAATAATGTGTTGCCGACGAAGCTTTTGAGAACCAACTTGTTTTAACTGTGAATTATATATCCCATGAAAATTTGTAAATACATAATTTCCATCAAAACTGGGGGCAAGGTAACCGGCAGTATCATGTTCTCTTAAAACATATACGGTTGAACCCTCCAGTCGAAATAAGTTAATGCCGGCCGGTGAAATCTTGGTTGCCCAATAGGTAAAGGAATTTCCTTCTGCGGAGGCACGAAAAACGGATTCATCAGAGTACATATGGGGAGGACGGGGAGACCATTCTATCTCAAGATGGTTCAATGTGCGTGGGTCAAAAAAAGTGATTTCCTGGCCGGTTTTTACCAATAATGGGGTAGCAGTGGAGTTATAACCAGCAACCATTGATTTAATAGGGGCATTATTTGGGGAATCGACCGTCAACACACTTTTAAATGGTTGAAGAGTAAACTTTTCGAGCCTTCCTACTGCCGAATACCCGATGAAAAGACTATCACGGTTTGCCGCCATGGAGAAATCAAAATCATCCACAGTTACATTTTGGTACCATTCATTAGTGGCAACCTCGAAGATTCCCAACTGCGGTTCCCCGGTAAATTTAAAAATGAGATATTTCCCACCGCCCCCTACGATAACGTCTTCAATTGGTGAATCAGTTATAATTTTTATACTGTCGTCCTTTTGTACAATCAACGGTTCTATAGGCTCACTTCTCAGTTGACCTGGACCAATATGCATTGACCCTTTCGGAGGACTTTTGCGTTTTACCGTTTCTGGCTCTTGCTCTGACTTAAGAGTACCTGGACCGCCGAGAAGTACGTTTTTATTTGTGCTCGTAAGCATTTTGGCTACGATATTTTGAAAAATAATTGCAAAAGGAGCTTGATAAAACACTTCACCGTCTTCCATGGTGATTCTTGCTTGAGCTAAATATGACAGAGTATTATTTTTCTCAGGAGTAACGGAAACCACCATTTGTTGGCTGTGCTTTCTGTTAAACAAAAATCCTTTTTTTTCCGTAATGGGGCTCCAGTTTCCATCATTTTGTAGCGCGATTGTCGAGTCGGCCTTTTTTTCTTCAATTATTAATAATGAGGCAGAGTTAACTTGGTTTAACGGGTCAATAAGATTAGCTTTCAATGTTAACTCACCAGCCTTGCCAGACCCCTTGATTACAATGAAATTGGTCAAAGCCCCCCGCAACATTGTTCGTACTTTATATGAAGGAATTGCAAAGCCGATATTAGTTTCCTTGATCGTAGAAACGGAAACACCAATTAGCTCCCCATCAGCAGTAACTATTGGCCCCCCTGAATTTCCATGGTTGATGTCGCCGTCGATTTGAAACAAGAATGTTTGATCATTTTCATCCTTTCTTTTACTGGAAACCATGCCTTTGGAAATAGTTATAGTTGGAGTTGTTCGATTGGTAGAGAGCATAGTACCGAAAGGAAAGCCAAGTATATAGACCTCGTCGGTTTCCTCAATATCAAGCTCCGTACCAAGATGGATGGGCTCAGGAAGTGTTGAAGAGTTAACTTGCAACAACGCGAGATCAGCATCGATATTTAGCCCTACAATCTTCGTTTCTAATACTTTCATCCTCGTTGTACCGCTATTTAATACTACGGAAACTTTTCCTTTTTGATTATATGACGAGATAACATGAGCATTGGTAATGATGAATCCTGCCTTCTCATTCTTTTGGATTAGAAACCCCGAGCCACTTTTGACCTGCTCACCCTCTTCAAGCACGATGAACACTGTAGCATCCTTGAGCTGGTTTAGAGTTTCCTTAGGAATGCTCGCTCTACCCGGTGAGGTATAAGAAAGAATAATAATAGAGATAAAAAAACATATGCTGCGAACATGATAAGACAAAGTCACCCCTCCGGGTTTCAAATATTAGTAAATATATTCAATTGAATAATTGAATAATTTTTATCCCAAAACATGACTGTTACATTATAACTTATAATAGTAACAATTTACCTGATAGGCAACATTTAATCCTATTTTCTCAACTGTTACGAGATACGCCTTCCGAATCGGAAAAAAGGAGTGGCATATAACCATAAAGACCTAATGATGATAAGCAGGGGCTAATTATAAGTTAAAAGCCAAATTCGGCTTAATGTCTCCTAGGAGACTAGTACACTAACCTCTAACTTAGAATAATAATATATTAAAAATCTCAGAGTCGCGGTTAACTAAAATAACAAACTTTTTCATTATCAATCACATAATCATTTCCAGTTCATCCACTTGACCCAGTTCACCGGTTACTAAATTACTGGGGCGTCGGCAAAATCATCGCCGATGAAGAAAACCCCATCATTCTAGATACCAAAGGGG
>JAOTSI010000292.1 GCA_029865005.1 Desulfobulbaceae bacterium | reverse complement strand
CCCTCCGCTCTGGCCCTTCCACCATCCTGCAGGATGTGGAATGTTTTCTCTACAACGGAACTGGTCAAACCCTGAACAACTCAGCGCCACTCTTCTCATCCGCCATCAAACCGTGGCCGTAACCGTAGAGCAGTATATCGGAAACAGCAGGGCACCCCTACCCAATACCCGCTGTACTCTCTATACGGAGTCCGGCGTTGATACCGGACTCTTCAGCGATACCGACGCCAACGGCCTCGCCCGCTTCACGATACCCCTAAACAACTACAAGGCCAAAGTGGAGCATCTCGGCAACGAATTCTTCTCCGAACCCTTTGACTGGTTCGACACCACCCTGTCCATCCCCCACGGCACCCTGAACCTCCACCCCACCAGCGTGGGACAGGACGCCAAAAAAGCCACCGTTAAACTATGTAACCCAGAAGGTAAGTTCCTCGGAGTTATCACCAACACCAATAATTCAGGAAATACATCTTTTGAGCTACCCCCTGGATCATATAAACTCTACATCAACCACAAGGGCGATAAATACTGGTCCGATATACTCCACACCCAACCATATATGAAGGTTTTAGTGGAACTCAACCTCAGCAAACTAGCTAAACGCTGGACAAATACTCCCCTTGTCAATATAAAATTTGTACATTTTGTGTTGACAAGGGGAGTATAGGATGTCTCTTTTATTTCCCCTGTCCTCCATTTCATTGACACAGGCAATGCCCCCCGATTATCGTATAATTAATCTAATACTATTTCTTATCAATTATAATTATCGATAAAGGAAAAAATTATGCCTGAGTGTGACAACTTACTAGATGATTTAATAACGGATTTACAAAGGTATATTGAATTGTCATTTCAGGAAAACGACCTTTCCTTAAAAGAGTGGATTGAACAAACTATTAAAAAAATCGATTCTCATTGCTGGGAGAAACATAAATGTAACAATACCGATTGCCCGGCCTATAAAAGTGACTGTGGGCGTTGCTGGCTTATAACCGGAACGATGTGTGGCGGCAGAAAGAATAGTAAATTTGCTACTAAATACGAATCATGTATTGAATGTGATGTTTATAAAGACATTGTCGGCAATGACAAAGTTTTCTCTCTAAGAGAACTAACTCTTATATTAATTCACAGTTTGAGACTAAAGCAATCTGAATTAAAAGAAGCGTTATCCGAAATAAAGACATTGAGTGGTCTTATCCCTATTTGTGCATCCTGTAAAAAAATAAGGGATGATAAAGGGTACTGGAAACAAATTGAAGAATATATAAGTTACCATTCAGAAGCTGAATTTAGTCATAGTATCTGTCCAGATTGTACTAAACGACTCTATCCCAAATTAACCGTAGTTTAACCCCACAAACGACCACAAACAAAACACATTACCTTATCTAAGGTAATAAGAAAGAATATAACAAGTGCCATAGTAAGGCTAGTACATTCCGTTCCTCTATACGCCATAGCAGAAGGGTGATCACAAGAATCGCCCTTACTGGTTGCTCTCAACATGCCGGAATATTGGTAAAATAATTAATATACCAATTCTAATCGCATTGTCGTTGTTTCATGCTGTTGCATTGTAGGGTCGGTCCTTGTGATCGCCCTCGGCTTGTCTTAATCTTTTAATATTTTATTATATTAACTCGTTTTCTGACTTAGCCTTACGGTTATGCTTTAGGCGTCTGGGAATATTCGTGCCGAAATACATATTAATGATCGTTTACAGCTGGCCTATTTCTAATAATTCACGATCAACCTTAGCTTTAAGTTCTCAAACTTCACTGCATTCCAATCAATCTTGCGAGTGACATACATGATAATGCTCAAAGTGGCAAAGATACCGATGAATCTTTTCCCGGAGAACTTAGCAAAACTGAAGAACTTTTTTGGCATGGGATGAGGGGCAAAACCAACGACCTTGGCAGGAAAAGGCGAGGATAAACTCCTAATGGCAGTCAAAGAATCAAACTTTTATTTAAACTCCGCATTCAAAATAAGTCCAGACTACATCATAGATGACCGGACGGTAAATGCCTTAATTCCTGCAAAAAACCCTTGGCGTACAACTTTTTAAAATCATCGAAATTGGTAATAAATTACCGATAAAGGGGTGAGTCCGTCGGGTTGCTAAGATGATACGCCTGTATTTTTGATCAAGGAGGCCGTTAATACATCCTATTTATCCCACAAAGGGCATTGGACCTTAATGCACTCTTTGTTTTCATGATATTGATTGCATCGTATTTGATGATTGGCAGGAAGAGCAATGCCGAGGAATTCTTGGGATAGTAGGGCTGTTTGACTCAAGGTTATCCAAGATTCTCGTTGACAGCAACGACCTCCTTTTATTTGACTAATGGCGGTGAGTATTTTAGCAGTAAGGTTTTGGGCTTTTTGACGAGAAACAGCTGTTAAAGGAGTTGCATTAAGGATCATGGCTGTTGCTATTCCAGCTCCTATTGCTGCCCCGCAACTTCCCCAAAAACCACATACTCCCCCTGGTATTTTTTTTGCTCGTTCTATTCCATTTTTAATGGTTTCATCATCTATTTCACCACCATTATTACGATAGACCGCTAAAATTATCCCTGGGATCAGGCTATGATGTTCTGGTCCATGGAGGGGAATGGCTGGATGATTACGAATGGTTGAAAAAAGCGAAAAAAGATCCTTATCTTTACTGGTCAGGCAAATATGATTTATAATTGTCATTGCTTCCTGTTTATGACAGCTATCACAGATGTAATGATTGTTTTTACAGGTGCTATTACTTTGTTCCGTTATGCCGCAAAAAGAACATGACCGCTTGGTACTATTTTTTTCATAGATAATTTCAGATCCACATTGCATACATCCGTTTGGTTGGCGTTGAAGCGGCATTATTGTAGTCTGCAAATCGATTGTGGCAGCAGCTGGTGCTAATATTGTTTCCTCTGGAGCTGTACCGCAATTACATGGCTCTTGATCTATATTGGTGACCTCTCCCTCTTGGCCTAGCTGAAAAACAGCTTCCTTGAGACTGGCCGCTTCACTGGCCGGGAGCAGAACAACGGAACCGGTATCTAACCTATTTCCTCGGTCAGTACACAACGTAGACCCCGGCCCCCGATACATTACGTGGACATTGTTTTCAAATAGAAAATTTCCTGCCATAGATTTTTCAGCTTGATAGGTGAGAGAGAAAAATTTATTACCCTTAACTTTTCTATAAGGACTGCGTTTATGAAAATAAATTCCGGAAAAACCACAATCCTCAAGCATTATGGTAAGGTGGTTTTGTTGCATGGCCCCGCCCAAACATTCACCTCGCATACGAGCAGAATTTTTCACCACCGAACTCACCGGTTCGTCAGTGACAATGTCTGAGACCACCAAGCGACCACCTGGTTTTAAGACCCGTATTATTTCTAAATAGGTTGCGCGCTTATCAGGGCTTAAGTTAATAACACAATTAGAGATAATTAAATCAGCACAGTTATCTGGAAGAGGTATATTTTCCAGATATCCTTTACGAAATTCCACATTATCGTAACCAAGTTTTTGAATAACTTTTGCTTGTGACGACTTGGCAAGCTTAAGCATATCATCTGTCATATCTATACCATACACTTTGCCATGAGAACCAACCTTGGACGCAGCAATAAAACATTCTACCCCGCTACCGGAACCAAGATCCACTACAGTTTCTCCGGCTTGCGGTGCTCCCTCTTGTACAGGGCTTCCACATCCATATGAGCGTTGTTTGGCTTTTTCAGGTATAAAACCTGTTTCTCCAGCGTCCGGGCCAAAGGGATTGACTATATCAGTTTTTGCCTCATTGGCCGCTTCACCATAAAATTCCATAACAGTGGTATGACCATCATTTTCAGCAAGTGAAATTACGCAATTACAATGGGTTAATTTTACAGTACCATCGGAGCCGGATTCATCCCCATCAGGACAATCAAAACGTAGATCTCCCATTCGTAACCGAAATAATCCATTGTCAGGGTAATTTCGTCCATGCTCGGTGATGAGAAGCATGGCAAGTTTCACGTGCAACCCTATGTATGGATCATGACCGATAAACTCATTTCCGAAAATATAACTATGGTCTGGATCTCCCCCGCCGGTTAGGAAATTTAAGGGATTATCCTGCCAAGATTTAGAATTAATAAGGGAATTTTGACGAATTTGTTTTAATATTTCACTTTCACGCCATACCTTTTCCAATTCTTCATTAGCCAATCCACAGGCCACTTCATCAATACCCACAAGGGCAGGAGAGGGATATACTCGACCATCTGGACCAATTGCCAAAGATTCCCAACCAGCATTACTTAAATCATAGTGAGTACCGGGCATGGAGAAAATTTGGCTTTTAAGAATCTCTAAATTATCTATATTTAATCCAAGTTCTGTGCAGATAACGGAAGTTTCCTCTATTTTTGCGAATAATTTTTCGATATCGACAAATTGAGCCTCACTTCCTTTGCCCCTGACAAAGTGATACATCAGGTGCATACTTGTAATACCAAAACTATTGATTAGTCGTGAAATATCTGGAAGCTGTTCTACGTTATCGCTATTTACCGCAACTGAAACTGTTACTCCCAATCCATTATCTCGGGCCGCCTTGATATTTTGCACCAAGCGAGCAAAACTATTTTTACCCCGTAAATAGTCATGTCTATCTTCCAGGCCATCTAAACTCACTTGCAAATGAAGACGGGAATGATCTAAAGACAGAAGCTTATCCAGATTATTTTCCAACAATAAACCATTAGTGAGTACCACCACATGGTTATGGAGATCTTTTTCTAATACATATTGAATAATTTCAATTAAATCAGGATAAATAAAGGGTTCACCGCCGGTAAAATAAAAAAGACGCACTCCCAAATTAAATCCTTGATCTATGGATTTAATTAGTTGTTCTTTTTGCAGGGTTGGTGCTTTAGCAGGAGAAGAGCCAAAAAGACAATGTCGACAGGAAAGGTTACATTTATCGGTAAGATGGAACCATAATTCTTTAAGCTTATTTAGTTTGAGATGATAAGCTCGACCCTTATAATTAGTATTTTTACTTTTATTAACCAAAACTTGGGTCATTTTGGAGTAATCATGAAAAACCTGTTCCAAATTTTCATTGTTTTCGCGACAAAATTGCAAAAGACCATCATCTGTTGACGAACTATTACTTACTGCTTGTAATATATGGTCCATACGTGATGAAGGTATAAACCAATCAACTTTTTCCGGTAAAATATAGACTGGAATATCTTTATATTCAAGACGATGGAGATTGGATAGGCTATTCATAAATAATTCCTTATCAGGAAAATATAGTTTATAATATTTTGTAACTATTAAGATTTAATAAAAAGATATTTGGTTAGGATATAATTAGATAGGGTTTTAACCGAATGGTTATTTAAAGAGAAGGTGTTATCTTACCTTGTTAAAGCAAAAAAAATAAGTGGTCACAGGCAGTTCATATTTATGCGGTTGGCCCTTGCCCACATAGAAGGGCTATAGTGAGCAGTAGCAATTGCATAAATCTGAACCACCTGTGACCACATACTATCTCGCGCTGTATTAAATCAGTTAGTTATAAACTCTGTAAACAGATATGAAAAAAAAATTTCATTTTTTAGATAAAGTTTTTTAACTTTTTTTATCCACAACGGAACATAGTTCTTCTTTAAGGCTACGTTGGAAAAGATCACTCACTGCCTGACATGGATTTTTATCTTCATAGAGAATTTTATAAACCTGTTCCAAGATAGGCATATCTACTCCATGTTTATGGGCCAGATTAAAACATGATTTAGTAGTTTTAACCCCCTCAGCAACCATAGTCATCTCAGAGAGAGCCATATTCAAACTTTTACCCTGGCCTAATTTGAGACCCACGCTACGATTCCGACTTAAATTACCAGTACAGGTAAGCAC
>JAOTSI010000096.1 GCA_029865005.1 Desulfobulbaceae bacterium | reverse complement strand
CTTGCCTGAAATCTATTCAATATAAAGTGAATCATCACTTTCTTCTTTTAATATATTTTGAAAATTTTACCCCCTTTCTTGTTTAACTAATTTGGGAACCAACAGTGTGTTGGTTCTCAAATTAAATTAAAAGTAATTGTCTAATTATTTAGGTAGTAATTTCTGATTATTTTGAAAGCGTTTTCATATACAAGGCCGTTATGGTGGCCCCTGGTTCTTTACCTGTCTTTTAAATGACATCTCGCATTAGATGAGCTGAGTATTGATTTAATAAGGATTGATGTTTTGGTTTCGAAGTTTTTTTTTAGTGTGTTATTAGTGTGTTGCATGCTGTGTGCGAAATGTACGTTTTATGGACAGGATTAATTTATAACCTACCATTGACTGGGGCTCTGCCCCAAACCCCAAGGTTTTTAAAGGCATGGGGGCTCCTCAAAAATATCAACACTCGAACAAACAAAAATGGGGAGCTCGAAAGCTCCCAGGAAGACGATGATATTTTCTCGTCGCCCATTCGGTTATCCCTTGACGAGTTGCTCCTCTGCAGAGCTCGCCTCCGTTTCACCGAACCTTGTATTTTCCTGTAATAATGATTTTTCAGGAAATATATCTATTTGTAATTGTTTTATGAAGTGCTGGTTAAAACAATAACTCTGTTGAGGATAGACGGACATGCTCAGCCGTGACGGATTGTGATTTTTCATCTGTGGCGGCAATCAAAGCACCCCTTGCCAAATGATCACAAGTATGCATCAGAAATAGATGAGAGTGAAAAATGATTAATTATTGACGGAGTCATTAGGCCATTGTTTTCTACTTGTTCTCAAGGCGTTGTGTATGATGATGGCAATCTTGATTTGGAGTTTTATGATAAAAATGTACTAAAAATTTTAAAGAAGAAAGGAAAAAAGTATAAGTTTGTTCAATATGTAGATTTGTTTAAAAAAGAGTATGTAAGCTTTTGGGTAGCTGACGGGTGCTCCAAAGGTTCTTTGGTATGGGAAACAAGCATAAAAAAAATAAATCTTCCATTATTGTTTCAAAAATCATTTGATCCTTTTATTAGGGGAAATTTAGGATCAACAATGTCAAAATCTGCTATTCGATATGCAAATAGGGTTACGAGTGAGAATTTAGAAAAGATTATATTTGGACTTTCCGCTTGCGATGGTCTTGAATCTAAGACAATTTTCATGTCTCCTTTATCAAATGACACGGTGGTTGGCTTAGCAGTAACCAGTTGTAATTTAGAAAAATCTTATATGTTTCGATACAGTGAACCTGAATAAAACCTGAATCCGTAGAAACCTATGAAACGAATTCTGGGGACATCTCCTACTCCCCCTTGTCAATACAAAATATGCAAATGTTATATATTACCGTGAAATCAAAATAATATACTTACCTTATTAAGGTGCCGCTTTCTCATCAAGCTTCGGTGCGGGTGCCAGCGGTAAACCTGTTTCTTTTGCATATAATTTTTTGAGTAATCGACGCCAGGCAGTGTATTGCTCCTCGGCAGAACCGGTTAAACGTACGGTCTCACCTTCCACGTCTAGCACCAGGGGTTGGGCTTCGGATGAAAATGATTCTCCTAGCTCTTTGATGGCAACTTTGTTCATTTCGGTTTCCTCTCGTTTTTGAGTTCCGCTGTAAATAGCCGCAGCTCCGCCATATACCATAAGCCCCCGGAGGTCGGCGGTTTGGTACAGAACATCGCTGTCTCCAGCTACCGAAATGGCAATGGCCCCAATAATAGATGCAATGCCGAGAAGTTGCCGGCTAAGGGCTTCGCTCTCAAGTTTGCGCATGGCAGTCACCTCTTCGGTGCGAAAGGCGCGCCAATTGTTATATGGTTCCCACATCTCTTGATAATAGAGGTCATAGTGGCCGTTGATGGAGTCTACTAACATGTCGTCTCGGCTTCGCACTGCCTGCATCCTGGTGAGCATGGGGTCATTGCGGGGTGGTAAACGAACTAGTCGGTACCGATTGTTTTTGTCGGTGCCCAGGTATCCCTGAAAGGCGTCCGGAACCATTGATTCCCCATAACGTAATTCCGCAACTTTCCTGATTTCAAGAATTTCATTGGCTGGAAGTCTAGCCCGATGGCTGGCCAGATCATTGGCAATGGTATTGAATAAGTCCTGAAAAGTATCGTTTTTTTCAGGCTCCGTGTGGCGATGTTCATCTAGTCGGGCGGTTTCTGAATAGGTTTTCTGGAACCATACAACATTGCGGGCGTCAACTGCTTCAATGGTAAGGGACATGGACTCCCCATCCGAGTGGGCGATGGTACCCCGGACCAGGAGTTCTGCCCCGGTGTCATCATCAGGCACCACCCGTACCGCGCCCCAATATCCGCTACGTTGCATAGTATATTTCAAGTGAATGGGCACAAACCTGGCTTCTGCTTCACGTATTTCTGGCGTGAGCCCGCTTTGTTCTTCCTGGTCTATGGGTAATTCGCCGGGGTCAAATATCTTGATCGACACGTTGAGAAGTTCGTTTTCGTTAAATTCCTGCTGCGCCAGTATTGGGGCAACCCCGTCGGCAACCTTGGTCCCAGGTACGGTGGCGCATCCGCTGAAAAGGAAAAGGGCGATGCTTAAAAACAATAATAGCCTGTTTTTCTGAAGGGAATTTCTCATCGGTGGTACATCCTTCGCATTTATTAGTATATTGATGCATGAGCGGTTCAGTTGGTATTTGGCATCAACCTTAAAAATAATCTTATTGTCTCTGGTTGTAGGGGTACTCCTCCCCCCAATGTTGTTGATTTAAGAAAAATCTTATTCGTTTAACCATACCATGATATTTGCACAGGCCTGTAGGAACCGCACCTTGTGGGTGCTTGTCCATGCCGATTTTAAGTGTGGTTTTCTTAAAATCAATATGCTTCCTATTAGGATACTAAAATGAGATATCTCTATATTTAACGCAGAAGAATAGATAATAACAACTTATTAATCAAATGATTTTAGGATAAGTTATCAGGTTTTGGTCATAACTTCGGTGGATAACGAAATTTCAATATATTTTCGATAGGTGGAAATTTATCCTCTTAGTAACTATCTCTTTCATTGTTGAATAATTAAAAAAGTAGTCAATATAATTATATTAAAGTGGATGCCAAAAGAAATGTTTTTCAGGTTGTTCTGTCGGACACCAACAATACAAATGTTTCCTTTGGAAAAAATCAGGATGAGAAATGGGTAATTTGCACCTGGTCACAGGATTTATAACTTACTGAGTTGATACAGCGCGAGATAGTTTGTAATCGCAGGTGGTTGTAGCCATAAATAAATAATTTGGCAGGGGAGGCTTGCTTGGACTAATGGCTAATGACTTGTCTATTAAAATACAACAGTTGCTTAAATTGTAGGTTAAATGATTTCATTTACATGTTGATTTAGGGTTAGTATTTTAATTTGAGTTGGTTTGATTCGATGTATATAATAAGTATGTGGATAGTGTTTAGTTTTAATTATTCATGGTTATTTTGAGAAAGAGATTGTCCCACAGTTTTTTGCATTGATACTATAAGTAGGAGAAAGATGCTATGGATGCAGTAATTATTGTTGTAGCAGTTGTGTCAGTTGCCTTTGGAGTATTTTTTTATCTTAGATATATACAGGTGGGACGTTATGTGCAAAAAGTTATATCAGATGTCCAAAAAATAAGTTCTGGAAAGTTGAATCAAGCTTTAACCCAGAGTGGTCAAGGCCAACCTAAATTATTAAAAGGTGCTCTTGATAAGCTCCTTAGAAATTATCGTCTGCTATTTCGTAGGGTAAAAGGTGATGTGTCAACGTTGGGTTTTGCTTCGAATGCAATGAGTAAAATGTCGGATGACTTAACAGATGGTGCTGGTCAAATGTTTGAATTGGCAAATACTATCGCCGTGTCCGCGGAAGAGATGAGCGCAAACATGAATGGAATAGCTAGCGCAATGGAAGAGTCTAATGCCAATTTGACCATGGTGGCGGCAGCTTCCGAAGAAATGTCATCCACCATCAATGAGATATCTGATAATTCTACACGAGCACAGTCAATTACGGATTCTGCGGTGGAGCAAGCGGAGGCTGCGTCGGTAAGTGTTAGTGTTTTAAATGAAGCGGCCAAGGAAATAAATAAAGTAACCGATGCAATAGCCCAAATATCTGATCAAACAAATTTATTGGCATTAAATGCTACTATTGAAGCAGCAAGGGCAGGAGAGGCGGGAAAAGGTTTTGCTGTAGTAGCCAATGAAATTAAAGATCTTGCCAAACAAACCAGCGATTCAACAAATGAAATAAAGGAACAGATTACCGGAATACAATCTGCTACCAGGCAGACTGTCACAACCATCAATCAGATTAGTCAAACGATCAAGTCTGTGGATGAATTAGTGAGAGCAATTGCCCTTTCAGTTAAACAGCAAGCATCTGCTAGTGGTGAAATTACAACAAATATAACGAATGCTTCCTCGGTAATGGTGGAAGTAAATGATAACTTGGTACAAGCGAGTGCTGTTAATCAGGAAGTTGCTCGTGACATGTCTCAGTTGCGTGATATAACAGACACAATCACTGATAAGTGTCTTGAGGCGAGAGAGTATTCCCATGAGCTAACAAAGCTATCACAATTAATGGTTAAGTCAACAGATCATATCGAGGTTCCCTCCCCATTATTTAATATCGGGAGTATTAAAAGTGCTCATTTAAATTGGAAGATCAACTTGGAAGCGGTATTAGCCGGGCGGAAAAAGATTAACCCTGAAGAAGTGACTACTCATCATCAATGTGAACTTGGTAAATGGTATGATAATGCCAAGGGGGATTTTACCTCCGGTCACGTATTTATACAAATTAATGTTCATCATAAAAATGTTCATGAGCTGGCAAAGGAGATTATTAGTCTGAATGTGCAGGGTAATGCCGTGAAGGCACGTGCGCAATTAACTAAGTTTGAAGATGAAAGGGGGAAGTTATTTGACCTCTTGGATCAGCTATATCTCTCATAATGATTTGGCTTTTTGCTGACTCTGGTGGCTTAATCGGCCGAGATTTTATTTAGTATCTACTCCTTTGTATCTACGATATTCCTCCCAGAGTTTTCTTTTTAACTCTGGGTTGGTTTCATTCTCAGCCGCTTCTCGAAGTTGACGTGCGACAATATCGTCATTGCTGGTATTGATCGAGTCCATTTTTTGAGAACCGGTCACGGCTCCTGCCGTTCCACTACCGCTGCCTGCTGCCGGGTCGGAGGTTGTATCCCCGCCTTTTCCTACGGGTTGAGCTGTAGAATCTTTCGAACCGGTTTGTGTTTGTGGTCCCTCGTTCAAAGTTGCAGTGGACTGTTGTGTATCCGAGCCTTGGGAAGCGGAGCCATTATTACCCTGACCGGCCAGTCCTGCGCCGTTTCCTGTTCCAGTCATCCCAGACCCACCGGCAGATGAACCAGGACCCCCGGCTGCTCCTTCACTGGTGTGCCCTTTTTTAACATTGATGTGCTCTTCTTCTTTAAGTAACATTTCGTCAAAATCTCCCAAGGCTTCAAGTAAAGAAGCGTCCAATTGGGAGACGGCTTCAGTACTGGTCTGAGAGGTGTTTTTTCCAGGTCTTATTGCTAAGGTCGCCTCTTCTGGACAGGGGAGTTGGTCAATTGCTTCAACTCCTTCCTTTTCTAAGAGTTCTCGACAGTAGAGATTAATTCGATATTGAAGAAAGTCGGCAAAACGTAGTTCTTCATGGCGAAGTGCGGGGTCGGAGGTCTCGCTTTGGCCATTTGCATAACTTGCTCGAACTTGGTTAAGGGATATTATTGTATGTCGGAGTTCGGAATTTTCAGCTGCCGCCTCATTCCATGAATGGGATGTTATAAATAAAGTAAAAAAAGTAAATATGAGTAGTTGTAGCGGGGTGGGTATAGTGTTTAAAAATAAATGTAAAGAAGAATCACGGGAAACAAACATTAGCTAACCAAATTTTCTAAAATGGATAAAATATTTTTTATTTAAGAAGTTACCATTCCCGTTAAATTTATGTCAACCTATGATGCTCCCGTCAATTGATGCCTGTTGAGATCTTGAGCTACACATTATTTGTAAGTGAACTACTAATTAGTTTAGAACGTAGATAATTTTCGATTCTTTGTTTCAGCAATTGTTGGTATTCATGCTCCTCTTGGGGGAAAAAATTTTTTACCATATTTGCCTTGGTGCCGGTTATTCGATTGTATCTTCTATAAACTTCACACATTGTACAAGCTTGTAGCTTCTCATCAGCTGTGCCTTGGACTTTATCTCCACATAAAGTTTCGTCAAGAGCCCAACAAGTATGTCCCATCCCTTTCACTGACGCGAGACATTCACCAAATTCATTAACTTTTTGACCCGCTGCGTGTCTTTCACACTTCATTATTACCCAACAATTTTTTAAGATTATGGATGCTGACATATTTTTCTCCAAGATCAGATGAATTGATCATAATAGCTATTAATAATAAATTGTATCATTGATTCAAAAAAGAATAGAACAAAAAAATGTACAGTGGTTTTAGTTAATAGTTTTGTTATTTCAGTTAATTATATGGAGGTCTGCCCGAAAAAGATTGGCAGCCTGGAGTCCCAGAAAAAGATTTTTGTAATAAGTGGTCACGGGCAATTGCATAAATCTGAGGCACCTGTGGCCAGGTACTTTTTGTAAGCTTAAAGTTAACAATAGTGATGGTGCTAAATGGCTTTCTTAAATTTGTAGAAATATAAAAATATACGATTAAAGTAGTTTATATATAAAGAAGAAGTAAAATAGCGTAAGATATAATAGTGATAGGATAGTTATGAGATTAAAACCGTTTGTTTGGTTAACTAGTTATTAATGCATGTGAATACAGGTGTTTTTAAAGAGGTTTAGTGTGATTAAAATCTTACGACTAATAATCATATTTTTAGTTATTGCGTCCTGGCCCAAAATGGGAGAGGCCACATCACAGCAAGAACAAGTGTTTGCAGTTTCAGCTTTAACTGCTAGTGATTTGGTGACCGATTATTTTACCAATAAAGGTTACCAGATTAAGCAAAGCTTTTCTGAGGGTGGACGGATTCATCTTTTGGCTGTTAATGGTGGAGAGGAGTGGGAGGTTATGGTGGAACCACATACCTCCCTTGGTGCCAACGTTCGGTTACTTCGCCATTCTGGGAGCGAGGTCTTGACTGAGGAGAGCAAATCGTTTTGGCAAGCGCTGGCAGGAAGGTTAAAGGGGGAGCTGGCCCAGCATAATGATATGAAATCTTCGGCAGAACCATCCGTGCCGGAAGCTGTGCAAGCCAACGCTTCAGCGGTTGTGTGTGTCCGGGTTTTAAGTGCCGGGAGGCATATTCAATTTACCGGTTTTGTCATCGACAGTGGTGGTTTAGTGTTGTGTACTGCCCATGATTTGCGGGCCCATGAGGAAGTGCGGGTCATATTTGCCACAGGTGTCGACTATCTCGGTGAAATTATCAAGCTTGATATTCATCGTGATCTTGCCCTTATTCGTATACGGTCTACCCTTAAATTCCCTATCTCTCTTTTTGCTGAAAGATCGCTTTTAGAAATGGGAGACTCCATCTATACCATCGGTTGTCCAGAACCACTAATCGGAGTTGTATATGAAGGGGTTGTTGATAGCCCACCCCGTAAGGCCGATAATTTGGTATTATACCAGGTAAATATAACGATTAAGCCTGGCAGTAGTGGCAGCCCGGTGTTTGATACCTCAGGGCGTTTGGTGGCTATGGTTAAGGGGCGTTATCGTTCCATGGAAAATATCGGTTTTCTCATACCGCTGCCAACTATTATCGATTTCCTTGATGATTTAATAAAGCAACATTAGAACGCTATGTTGTAAGAAGTTATGTCTGTTTCTGTCGTTTCAATTTGTTGTCAAAATAATGTTTAGCTGTTTGATTTAAAAATAAGTGGACGGTTTTCGGATTAAATAATGAAATATAATCGCTATGAGATAATAGAGGAATTGGGCCACGGAGCCATGGGAATTGTCTACCTGGCTCGTGATCCGCATATTGATCGGATGGTGGCTCTCAAGGTGCTTCGGAAGGAGCGGATGAGTAGTGAGGATTATGTACAACGTTTTCTCAAGGAGGCTGTTGCTGTAGGGCGTCTGTCCCATCCAGGTATTGTGATGGTTTACGATATCGGCCGGGATCACAAAACAATCTATATTGCCATGGAGTATTTGGAAGGAACGCCTTTTGACGAATTGATGGCGGTTCAGAAATTTACTTTTAGGGAAGTGATTGATATTGGAATTCAAGCGGCAAATGCTCTCGATTATGCGCATAAAAGAGGGGTTGTTCATAGGGATATCAAACCTTCCAATATAATATATACTCCTGATAAACTCATTAAAATTACTGACTTCGGTATCGCCCATGTTGATGACTCCCATAGCCATAAACAAACCATGCCGGGTGAGATGCTGGGTACTCCACTCTATATGTCGCCAGAGCAGATTGCAGGGCAGGGGGTTGATGGGCGCTCTGATATTTTTTCACTCTGCGTTATCCTTTATGAATTGACCACCGGTAGGCGACCCTTTATTGGAGAGAACATAACCGCAATCTTTCGTGCTATTGCTGATGGAAAACCGCAGACGCCCCATGAAACCCACGCTGCCATACCCCTAGCCCTCTCCGAGATTATAATGAAAGGTTTGGGTAAGTTTCCCGACAGTCGGCAAGGTTCCGGTGCCCAGCTGGTATCAAGTCTGGAAAATGTTTTACCGCTTTTAGGGGATAAGACTATAAGCGAATCTGCTACAGTACGCATGAGCCCAAATGAGAGAATAGACGGGATTGACGATGCTACTGTTCGGATAACTCCCTCGAAAGGCGGTTTTGAAACAAAGACTTCTACTGTTAGCCTTAGCTCCAATGAGCACGATCTGGAAACCCATGTGAGCACAACGCATTTTACCTCGTCAGAGGGTGAACAAGGTGCAGAAAAATCCGTCCTGGTCGATGCTCAGGAGGAATTGCCTCCGCCAGTCGTGAAGCCTACAGACAAGCTAAGGCTCAGTTCATGGGCGCTAAGTGGTATGGTATTTCTGGTCATAGCTGTTGTGCTTGGTGGGGTATATATTTTTAAGGAAAGGGTATCTGAAAAACCGGTCTTAGTTCCCCTTGTTGAATCTTTGCCTGTTGTCCCGGATAAAATACCTGAGGAAGATGTGGTTGGGTCTGAAGAAGTTGTAGAACCAGTGGCCTCTGTTTCCAAAAATATAACCCAGCCTGTTAAAACTGATGAACCAACAGCCAATGATGCTGCATTACTAGCTTTGCTTCAGCTTCAATCTTCTCCCCAGGGAGCGGATATCTATATTGACGGGTCTTTCATGGGCAAGACTCCTTTTGATATAAATTTGCATGCCGCTAAGTACGAGGTTCGTTTGAAATTATTGGATCACCTGGATTATCAGGCTCAGTTAGATTTGCGAAAAGGAGGGGTGGTGCAGTTAACAATTCCTTTGCAGTCAGAGCATTAAATGTGAGAAAATGAAGAAATCGAGAATTTTTGACTAATGGTCCACGAAGATAGAAATTGTAAGATTCTGATGAGGTACGAATTGCACAGGACTGTAGAGGCAACCTTTGTGGGCAATACTCTTGATATAAGCAAAAGCTTTCAATTTTCCCAAACGTTGAATCTACCCGGAAGTCGTAGGGGCGGCCCCCTGTGGCCGCCCGGCAAAATCAAAAAGCGACCTTGCAAACCCTAAATTAACAAAATTGCCCCCTATGGGTATCTTTCTTTGGGGTTGAAAAATAAAAAAAACTTACCGAATCAAAGAATTATAACTGGATGGCACGAAATAAAAACTCGTCCAAATATATTGTATAAACTGGAGGCCTATTATGAAAAAAAATACCTATCTTTTGGTATGGTTAACCGTAGTTGTCTTGTACTCATTTCCGTGTAGTGGAGCAACCATGGTCGGAGCACTATCCCCCGATTTTACACTAAAAGATGGCTATGGCCAACAGCGCTCCCTTGCCAAGATGAGTAACCACCAGCTTATAGTACTCTACTTTTTCTCCCTGGATTCTAAATCAAGCATCGAAGGCTTACTAACCCTGGGAGCATTACATAAACAATATCAACAGACCGATTTGGTGGTATGGGGAATAACCCAAGCTGATAAACAGGCAGTTTCCAAATTTATTATGACCAATGGAACAACATTTCCCATCCTGCCCGATGACGGCAAGGTGAGCGGGCTATATTCGGCCGATATCATATTACCGGTTACCTGTATCATCGGGCCGGATATGAAAATTATCGATTACCTCCAGGGGGGAGGGCGGGGTACTGAGAAAATGTTATTACGCTTAGCCCAAAGAGAATTGCAGCGTAATCAACCCTTGTTTGCTCAAGCGCTTAGTAAAGAGGCTCAAAAGGAAAATCCTTCCAGTATTGATGCCAAATCAGTTTATGGCTATGCAGCGCTCAAAGCCGAAAAATATGATGAAGCAGAGCAAGTATTCCAGGATTTGGCCACAGAGGATACCAAAGGGGAAATAATAGGCAAGGAAGGTCTAGCTGCTGTTTACGCTAAAAAGGGTGAAACGAAAAAGGCCCTAGAAGCCATAGAAGAGGTATCTGAAAAAGCACCAGAGCGTGGATACGTTCACTTGGTGAAGGGTGATATTCTTTATGCTCAAAACAAAAAAGAGCAAGCGGCATCGGAATATGAGTTGGCCGTGGTTAACCCCGATGGATATCCCTATCAGAAAAGCCTGGCCTATAACCAGTTGGGGAGGTTGGAGACGGAACGTGGCAATTATCAACAGGCTCGCCAATTGTATGATCGGGCGGTGGATATAGACCCATATTTCATCGAAGCCATGTCCAATAAGGGCGTTACCTATCAAAAGGAAGGGAACTGGGAAAAGGCCTTGTTCGATTTTCAGCGGGCTATGAAGATTAATAAAGATGATGCATTTTCCGAGGTGCTGGCGGCTAAGGCGCAGGAAATGATTGAGCTGCAAAGGGATATAGCCAGGCGTGAGCGGGTGGATTCCCTGGTTAAGGAGCTGGCGGCCCGTTATCGAGAGCAACGAACTGCGCCCGTAATTGATAAAGATACTTGGACTTCCCGACCTATGGTTCTTTCCTTTATTGATTTTCAGGAAAAAGGTGGGCTGGCCCAGCGTGATGGACTCTCTCTGGTGCTGACCGGTCGTTTGACGGATGAGTTAAATAACTCTGGTCGCTTGCAGGTGGTTGAACGTACTGTCTTGGACGCTTTATTGGAAGAACTTAACCTTGGTTCTTCTGAGCTGGCTGATCCGGCGGTGACTCTGAAATTGGGTAGAATTTTGGCGGCGAAGATTATAGGTAGCGGGTCGCTTATGAATTTGCCCAATTCAACTTTGCTTAGCTTGCGGCTCATAGATACTGAAACCACCAGGGTTGCAAAAGTATTTACCCGTAAATTAACAGGCGGGTCTTTGGCTCTGGTGAAAGAAACGGACACTCTTTATCGGGAAGTTTTGGAAACGGTAATCAAAGGTTATCCCTTGCGCGGATTTATAGTGGAACCTTCGGTGGATAAGGTAATTGTTAACCTTGGGGAACAACAGGGGGTGGTACTGGGTACTAGGTTTATGGTCTTGGAGGAAGGTAAATCCATTACCTATAAGGGCAAAGTATTGAAAGGGATAGCTAAACAAATTGGAGAAGTGGAGGTGGTGCAGGTGGAGCCCCAGTTCTGTACTGCTCGTATTATTAATGCTGAGAGAAGTTTCCGCAAAGACGATAAAGTTAAGG
>JAOTSI010000004.1 GCA_029865005.1 Desulfobulbaceae bacterium | reverse complement strand
CCATTGCTATGAAATTATATCTAAAATTCAATTAATAAACTCCTCGCTACAGAGATTGTCTAGAGTTCTTCACTATACAATGTCTTTCGAGCATGGTTGGTGATTTTTAATTAATATATTTTTTTCAAATTTTTTATACAACTTTTTTATTATCCGGCGTGAATGGTTATTAAAAAGGTAGAAGTCTTGGTCTCCTCTGTCAATATATTTATGATATTTTGCCATATCATATTGGTATTAGAATGAATAGATTTATTTTGAATCCAGTGGTGTTCGTAACTATAATTGATGTATTGAGAAGGCCTGGGCCATACTATGATATCGTTGTCATGCATGGTATGAACAGTGGAAATATTTCTGATGCGTATTATACTAGGTGAAATAATAAAATTAACTTTTTCCAAAGCGGTATTCAGGTTGCAAATACGTACTTTAATTAACAAGCCGTTGGGATATTTCTGTGGACTGTATGTAAATATGTTCGTTGAATTGCAAAAAAACACAAATAATTGAGCGATTATAAAATATATGCGTATGTTACCGTATAAATATATTGTCCTTTTAGTGAATTATTTTATTGTATCTTTAGTGGTTTTCAGCCGGGTTTGGTTTGTTTCGTCTTGTTCGGCAGCCAATCTTCATGTGCCGGAAGATTTTGAATATATAATGGAAGCAATGGAGGACGCGGAGTTTGGTGATACAATTATCATCGGCCCTGGTGTATATAAAGAACGTCTTATTTTAAAAGAAGGCGTTAATATGGTGAGCTCGGCAGAGGACGGGGGAAACGAATTGCAACCCGGTCCAGGGCATAAAAAGGTTCTGACGAGAACTCTTCGTACTATTATAGATGGGAGTGATATTGATGAGCCTGGTTATCTATTTTCATTTCCATATGATACCCCAGCTCCCATGCGGGTTGATGGTTTTACCTTTCGTAATATGCCTAAATATAATTCCGGGGTAAAACTATTTATTATGGAGGTTAGGGGGTGTTCGCCGAAGGTTGTAAATAATATTTTCTATGGTAATCAATCCTGGGGCGCGATTCTTGCAACCGGACTCGGCGTAGGTATGGGTCCTGCTATGGAGGCTGTTGCGCGGCCGCTTATTCAAAATAATGTTATTTACGATAATTATGGTCCTGGTATTGCCAATGGAGCTAACTCGGCGGCTGTAATAAAATTTAATGAAATTTTTCAAAATACCTTTCCCGGTTCTGGTAATAAGGATCCAGAAGCACCATCCATTGGAATGAGATCATATGCACGTCCAGTTATAATAAATAACGATTGTTATAACTGTGGGGCCAGTGTAGGAGGGCTGAATTTTGAAGATTATAAAGAGGATTTGGTCATTCGCAATAATCATTTTTATAACGGTAGGCGAGCCGGAATAGGATTGCGTATTATTGATGGAACAGATACTCAGATTAAAGTAATTATAGAGAATAATCAGATTAGTGGGAACATGAAGGCTGGGATCATGCACGCCAAGGTTGATGATATTACTTTTCGATATAATTCGATTTACAATAATCGTAAAGCAGGTATTATATTAACTAATGTTGATAAAGCTGTGATAACTGATAATAATGTCCGGGGGAATTTAACCGCTGGCGTTCGCTTAATCGATGTGCCCAGGGTGATGATGAGGGGTAATTATATTTATCGTAACATAACCGCCGGTATTGATGTTATTGGTTCGGTACGGTAATGATCTTAAAATATTTTGCGTACTATCGTTTTTGGTCGCCGTCCGTCACGGGTGTTTATTTTTTATTTATTTTTTGCTCATTTTTAGTATTGAATTCGAGTTTTTCTGCTCAAGCAACAATTATTACGGTCCCAGATGATTATAAAAAAATTGAACAGGCGATAAAGAGTGCCGTTACCGGTGATACGATTTTAGTTGATGCCGGATCATATCTTTTGGGATACGGCAATATAGTTATTGCGCAAAAAATATTGACTCTAAAGAGTATTAAAGGTAGCTCTGAAACAATCATTACCGGTCGGGGAGATCGCCCTGTTATAAATGTACTTGATAAAAGTAAGGCGATAATAGAGGGGTTTACCATTACCAGTAAAGTTGATGTTGATTATAGTGTGTTAAAAGGTGGTGGGATTTATTGCGCTTCTTCATCAACCCCAACCATTGCCAAAAATATAATTAAGGGAAACAGAGCGGTCTTTGGTGGAGCGATATATTGCGCTGAAGGTTCTTCGCCTATTATACTTGATAATGAGATTGTAGAAAATGAAGCTATGACTTCTGGAGGTGGAGTTTTTTCTTTTAAAGCATCACCTGAAGTTTTTCGTAATAAGTTTATTGCAAACCTAGCCGGTAATTCTGGTGGAGCGGTATTTTGTAATCGGGATCGGGCAATAGTTACGAATAATATTATGTGGAAAAATAAAGCACGTTTTGGAGGTGGTGTTGCTTGTGATAGAGCAGCGGCAGCAATTCTTAATAATTCAATTATTGAGAATGAGGCTGCATACGGTGGCGGCATTATGGTTGACGGCGGTCCGGTTCGTATCATTAATGTTATTCTTTGGAAAAATACTGGCGATTTTTATTTTAAAGGTTATAGCCCATTTTCTAAACCTGCCTTTTCGAATATAAGTGATGGTGATTTTATGGGGACAAATGGAAATATTTCAATTGACCCGTTATTTAAGGATTTACAGAATGGTGATTTTTCCTTCCAGGAAAAATCACCCTGTATCAATACTGGCAATCCAGAACCGGTTTTTTTCGATCCGGACGGATCGGTAAGTGACATCGGAGCATTTGGCGGCCCAAAAGCATACGTGGAGAAGTAAATTATGAGAAAAGAAAAAAGAAAATTAAACTGGTCGATCACTAGATTGGCCGTAACAATGATACTTTTTGGGTCCTGTCTTAGCAGTGTCGCATTTGCGGCAACGCTTCAGGTTCCCGGAACGCATCCTACGATCATGGCCGCCATTGAAGCAGCAGCGGCTGGAGATACCATTGCTGTTGCTGTTGGTACTTATCAAGAGAACCTAGTATTAAAAAGCGATGTTATCTTGGAAGGCGGATGGAATAAAGATTTTTCAGCCCGTGATATAGCGGCAAATGAGACAATTTTAGATGGTTCCAAGGAGCCGGGACCGGTTGTTCAAGGTGCTGATAATGCAACCTTGGATGGTTTTACTGTTATTAATGGTACTCGTAAGGTTCTTAGTAACGGTGAGACCATGGGTTCCGGTGTTTATTGTAAAAAGACCTCTCCTACTATCAGTAATAATAAGATCGTAGGTAATGAACCAGCCGGTATTTACTGTAATGGGTCTAACGCAGTAATTGTTAATAATACCATCGCAAAAAGTAAGGAAGGTGGTGTTTTCATAGAGAAGGGAAGTAATCTTAAAATTCACGGTAACCTTGTTGAGGAAAACACCTTTGCTGGGATCACTGCTGGTGATAAACCGGAAAATAAACCGGACTCTCAGGTTGATATTCGTAATAATATCGTTAAGATGAACGGGAGAGCAGGTATTGACGTCGCTTCGGCAAGTGGTAAAGTATACAATAATGTTATTGACAGCAATAAGGATGCTGCCATACGTATAGTGATTGGACCTTTTGAATTTGTAAATAACACTGTCGTTGGAAATGCTAGAACCGCAATAATGGTACTGGATCCTAAATTGGTACCAATGATTAAGAATAATATTGTGGTTAATAATGGAGAAGCAGGTATTCGATCACCGGGCGGTGGTTATACTCATAATCTTTTATTTTCCAATAACTCCGCTGGCAACTGTAGCTACCATTACCTGTGGTGTGTAAAGTTAAACTTTGGCGGTTATGAGGATGAAGATAGTCATCTTAAAGATAAGAATCTTATAGAAGATCCTATGTTTGTTGATCCCGCCAATCACGATTATCACTTGCAGGCTTCTTCTCCAGCAATCGATGCCGGAGATCCTGACGTTAAATATAATGATGCTAATTTTCCGCCCTCTCTTGGATGGGACATTAATGATTTGGGAGCCTATGGCGGCCCTTATGCAATGAAGGAAGAATTAAAAGGCGACAACCAAACTCCTGTTGCAAAGATTCACCATGATGGTGAAGATGCGCCGGTATATAAATCCGATAGAATTAAATTGTTGGCTGATCAGAGTGTTGATCCTGATGGAGACGCCATTACTTATAAATGGCGACTAATGTCCAAACCTGATGGAAGCAAGGCTAATGTCAAGAAAAAGAAAAGTAATGATATCAAAATAGCGGTGAAAGCCGATAAGGCTGGTGATTATCAATTTGGTCTCATGGTGAAGGATCGTTTTGGGGTCAAAAGTAAACCAGTTATGTATACCATTACGGTTTTAGATAATAAGCCGCCTAAGGCTAATGTTGGCGAAGCATTGGCTAACGTAAAAGTTGGTGACAATGTAACTTTATATGGAAGTGCCAGTAAAGATCCAGATGGTGATCCCATTACTTATAAGTGGGAAATAGCATTTAAACCTGAAAAAAGTAACGCTACTTTGGAAGATGCTACTAAGGTCAATCCTACCTTTCAGGTTGATGCTCTTGGTACCTATGCCATCCAGTTAATTGTTAACGATGGTAAAATTGATAGTAAATCGGAATTGGCTTATGTTAGTACCGGACATAAAGCCGTTGGCGGCAAGCGTCATGTACCCGGCGAATATCCAACCATTCAGTCTGCAATTGATGCATCCGATCCTGGTGATGAGATTATTGTTCAAAAAGGAACTTATCAAGAAAATATAGTTGTTGATAAAAACGTTAGCTTAACCGGAGTAGATTGGCCGACTATAACTGGCGGTGCCATGAAGGGTAATACTAATACCTTGATGTTTGCTTATCTTGGTGATAGCGCTGGGAAGTTAGAAGGATTTATCATTACCGGTGGTGGCCAAGGTGGTTTGGGTCATGGTATCAATATTTGGGATTCATCTCCAAATATTGTAGGTAATAAAATTCACGGTAATTACCATAACGGTGTTGGTATTCATGGTCGCGGTACCTTGACCAGCAAAACCAAAATTCATAAGAATGAAATTTATGATAATGGTTTAGGGTTAGGTAATGGACTTGGTAGTAATGCTCATGTTTTTGACAATGATATTCATGACAATCACGTTGTAGGTATTGGTTGCCGTGGTCTTGCTAAGCCTTGGGTTGATGGAAACCGTATCCATGACAATAGGTTGGGTGTTGGTACCAGGGAAGTATCTGCTCCGAGAGTGGAAAATAATCATATTTATAATAACTATGACGGTATTGTTATCAGTCCGGTGTCAACTATTAAGAAATTTGCAGGGGATGATATCTATCTTCGCAATAATATGATTTTTAATAATAAACGGTCTGGTATAACGATTACTAACTTTAACATGTGTAAAATGTTCATCCTTAACAATACGGTTGATTCAAACAACCTGCTCGAATTCCCTGATAGAGCGGGCGGTTTGGTTTTTGGTTGGCCTGAGCCCGGTGAATTTACCGCAGTGGTAGAAAATAATATTGTTACCAATAATAAGGTTAACGGTATAGCAAGCTTTACAGGAACTGAGCTTATAACTGCTCCTGGGGCTACAATTCTTAACAAAGATAACGTTATTTGGGGTAATACTCGAGATTATGAAGGGGTTAAACCTGGAGCTAACGATATCTCTCAAGATCCTAAGTTCATCACTAAGGATGGAGTTAAGCATGGTCAGTACTTTCTGGATCCGTCATCGCCTGCAAAAGGTAGAGGGTTTCAGTATCCTAATTAATTAATATTCTTTTATAGAGAATGAAAAAAGGCGTCGGTCATGTACCGGTGCCTTTTTTTTTGTTTATTTTTTAGGGCCTCTGGAAAAATAAATTATCCTATTTCGGAGTTTGCGTTTACCTGCTACGCGTCTGACGCCTTTCCTTGAAGATAACTGAAAATTTGGAGCGAATTTGTGATATATATTATTTTTCGCACCTATTATAGTCTAAAATAGCTTGTTTTTGTTAGTATCTATTAGATATTGTAAAAATTCCCTTTCCCTCCCCAGACTTCATTTCATTTCATCGCTTATTTGTTTCACTTATGTTTGGCGTAACTGTGCTATATTGTATTGTTTTTCCCTGCTTATATTGTAATTGAATAGGAGTGAATATTATTTTCGTTATGAATACGAAAATGTAACAAAAGTGTTTTGACTTAATATTCTTAAACTGTGTGTAGATAATTTTATAATTAGTTGAGAGTCTAAATAAGCTTGTGGTTATGGTGCGGTAGGGTATTAATTCTTCTTTAATTGTAAAAGTATTTACTAAAGATACTACCTTTTGGTATAAGTAATTAATGTATAATGTCCTGTTTTCTTTCCAGCGCAACTGTTATTAGGGCTATGTTGTCCTATGTTTGGTTGTTTGTGGTTATGGGGTTATTTTTTGATATGCTTATTATTATCTTCCGTCTAGCGTCGTTTGCTATTGAATTTCGTTTTGGTAGTTTATGTGATGTGTTTGCAATAATTAGGGAGGGAGATAATAATAATTGTATTAGTAGTCAAAGGATTGCGTATTTTTTCTTATAAAGCGTTTTTTGGATCTTAAATTCATTATTAAATATTGTTAATTTGTCAGTGTTGTTGGGAGACTGGTTATGAAATCTTGGTGTAGGGCACCTGGAAGATGGGAATATCTTTCATTAGTTATTTTAACGTTAATGATGATTATCTTCGGGGTGAATTACTATATTTTCAACAGTAATATTGAAAAAAAATATGTTGTAGGAATAGTGAATCCTAATCCAGGGATGAAGAGTACCACAAGTGGTTTTGTAAAGGGTATGGAAGATAATGGCTATATCGAAAAAGATAACGTTATATATATCAGACACGAAACAGTAGATGGTGTGGAAGAATCGCTGGCTTCAATGATAGAATCTAAAGTTGATTTGATTTTTTCTGTTACAACCCCTGCAACCAAAAAAGCTAAAGATGCGACAGCGCCGAACGGTATCCCTATTGTTTTCACTGTACATGATCCTGTTAGTTCAGGATTGATTAAAAGTCTTGTTCATCCTTCAGGCAATCTCACTGGTATTCAGCTACGGGGAAGTTTGGCTAAAGCGGTGGAGTGGCTTTTGGTTATTGATCCTCATATTAAAAATATATATGTGCCTATAAAATATGATACTAAAGCTGCAAGGCAAAGTCTTGATGACCTAAAGACTATAACCCATCGGTTAGGTATTCAATTACATGTGAGAGAGGTGAGTTCAGAAGCTGATTTGGAACAAGCTTTGGCCACACTTCCTGATGATGTTGACGCAATATTTATTCTTCATTCTATTTTGATATTTTCAAATGTGCAGAAAATAGTTGATGCTTCTATTGATGCTGGAATCCCTACTGGTTCAGGTTCTACCCTTTATGAAAAAGGGGTTATGGTTACTTTTGGTAGTACTGGTTATCAAGGGGGTGGGCAGGCGAGTCGTTTGGCTAATCGCTTGTTGCAGGGAAAGTCTGCGGCGAATACGCCAGCAGAGGTTGGTGAATTTTTTCTTGGGGTAAACTTGAAGACCGCCAATCAGGCTGGAGTAGTAATTCCTAAAGAGGTTCTTCTTCGGGCAGATTTTGTAGTTAGATGATTTATGGGTTAGGTATTGTGATCTGATTATGTTTAATCTCGGTAGGTGTTCACCAATACCACGTCTGCGCTAGATTAGGCCGGATTCACATAGGAATAACTATAGCTCACAGACCTGATCAGCCATATCCGCAGCACTGGTGAACGCTTACCACGCCGATGTAATAGAACTTTTCTTTTCCACCCGGTGAGCAGATTCGAATCTTGTATAGAACCATATCTATTTTTACATGGTTTAAGGTAAGTTAACCTGGTGATTAGGATAATAAATGGGGTTTGGGAAAAAAATATTTTTACTATTTCGTTTCGCAGCTTACTGCTGATTTATTTGTCTTTTTAGCCGTTTTTATCGTTGAGGCTATAGCTATATCGCATAACTGTGTGCCTTTCGTCATATTTTGAAGATGATTAAGGGCAATATGCAAATTTGGGATATTGAATTTTTCCGTGACCTTAAGTTTGAATGAGTGATAATGAATTATAGTTTAAGAAATCGGCTAGTTGCCACGATTGTTTGTTTGGTATTTTTTCCAATTTTTTTACAGAGTATTATTCTTCCATGGCAAGGTTTCAATGTTCACAAAAAAGAAATTATTTCTTTTCAGCAAGAGTTAGCCAACCAAGCTTCTCAAAATATATATAATTATTTTCAAGAACAAGAAAATAAAATTAATACTATATTAAGAATCAATTATATTCCTGATATGTCATATGAGGAGCAGAAATTATTTCTTTCCAATTGGTTGGTTTTGACGGGGACCGGCGTTTATCGTAACGTTTTTAAAGAAATATCTTATATCGATAACTCAGGGATGGAAAAGGTAAGAGTTTCTCGAATTCGCTATGTTGGTCAAGAGGATCTAGTATCTAGAGCTGACTCACCGGAATTTATATATCCAATTCGTAAAGGTGAAACATATTTTGGTTCTGTCTATTTTGACGGTATTACAGGTGAACCTCTGCTGAAACTTTCAGTGCCGGTTAAGGATGTTAGAAGTGCTGCTAGTTATGGTGTGGTAGTTGTAGAGTTGAGCTTGAAATTTATTTGGAATGTAGTGGCTGATATGCGGGTTGGCGATACGGGTGTCGCATATGTGTTGGATCGTCATGGTAGGGTTGTGGCACATCCTAGTTCTTCGGTTGTGTTGAAGAATACCTACTATGAAATACCCCAGCAGGCAGGGATACTGAAAGGGCTTGAGGGGGATTGGTCCGTGGTGGCGACTGATAATATTAATATAGGAAGTCGATTACTCTATTTTGTTATCGAGCTTCCGGTTGAAGAGGCTTTTGAGCATGTTACAAGTGGATTGCTTGTAAATATACTTTTTATTTTGTTGTGTGTCGGGGGAACATTTTTGTTTGGTTTGGTTCTTGTGCGTTGGCTTGTGGAACCGGTAGAGAATCTAACTTTAACTGCTCAGGAAATTGGAAAAGGTAACTATAGTAAGCGAGCCGATATTTATGGTGAAAATGAATTCGGTTACCTTGCTAAAGCATTTAATCACATGATTCACCGTCTTGTGCATACTATCAAAGACCTGGAAACGGAAAAGGATTTTGTTCGAAATGTTATTGAGTCATTGAGTCATCCTTTCTATGTTGTAAATGTTAAAGATTATACGGTAGAACTTGCCAATACAGCTGCCCGGTTTGGTGATTTGTCGAAAGGTGAGACCTGTTATCAGTTGACCCACGGGTCGGACAAACCTTGTGATTCCGAGAATTGTCCCTGTGCTATAGAGGAAATAAAAAAGGCAGGTAAGCCAGTAGTATTTGAGCATATGCATAAAGGTGATGATGGCGAGAAAATGCAGTTTGAGGTGTACGCCTATCCTATTTATGATAAAGAGAGAAACCTTGTTCAAATTATAGAATATAATATTGATATCACAGAGAGGAAAAATCTCGAAGAGCAACTTAGGCAGGCTCAAAAGCTTGAGGCCATCGGGAGTTTGGCCGGTGGCGTGGCTCATGATTTTAACAATCTTCTTTCCATTATTATCGGTTATAGCGAGATGTTGACCATGCAGTTTCCTAAAGGTGACAGTGTTCGAAATGATGCGGATGCTATTTTGACTGCTGGTGAAAAAGCTGCAGCCCTTACTAGGCAATTACTCGCCTTTAGTAGGAAACAGCTTCTTGAGGTAAAGGTTGTTAATTTTAATGAGATAGTGGAGAGGATGTCGGGAATGCTATCCAGGACCATTGGAGATAATATTCAGTTACAGTTAGGTCTAGAAGAAAACCTGTGGAGTGTTCGAGCTGATCCTGTTCAAATGGATCAGGTTATCGTTAATTTGGTGGTTAACGCTAAAGACTCTATTGGTAGAAGAGAAGGTGGGGCTTTGTATATTAAAACAGCCAATGTTGTGATTGATGATGAGGGCGATATCAATCATAAGGAGGTTGTAGCCGGATCATATATTCTCATATCTATAACTGACAATGGGAAAGGGATGAGTAGTGATGTGCTAGGAAAGTTATTTGAGCCCTTTTATACCACTAAAGATCACGGTACAGGGCTTGGATTGTCAACCGTGTATGGTATCGTTAAGCAACACGATGGTTATATTTATGTGGATAGCGTGCTGGAAAGGGGGGCTAGGTTTGAAATATATCTTCCAGTTGTTGATGAGGAGGCCGGGCAAATTGCCACTCGTGAACCAATGACTTATATCCGAGGGAATGAGACTATACTTTTAGTAGATGATGAGATTTCTATCTTGGGTATGGTAGCGGATACTTTAGAGCCTCTTGGATATACGGTGCTTAAAGCTTCAAGTGGCGAGGAAGCTTTGGAGCTGTATTCTTCCGGTGGAATACATATTGATCTTCTTCTTACCGATGTCATAATGAAAGGAATGAATGGTAAGCGGTTAGCGGACATTCTGGTTCGAAGTTATCCACTGATGAAGGTAATTTTTATGTCCGGTTATTCACAAGATTTGATAACGAGCAAAGGGTTATTGGAAGAAGGTTTGTTGTTTATTCAAAAACCAGTTCGTCCAACCAGTCTGGTGAATATGATAAGAGAAGTGCTAGGTAAGGCAATTGATTAGTTTTGTACAAAAAATATATATAATTAAGGTGCTATAAAAACATCGGTACATAATATATATGAGTAATAAACTTAGCACTAATAAGTATATTAGTAATTGTTTACCAGTGCTTCTTAGGATGTGTGCAAGCAGGTCGGTGAGTTATATTAATCCCACGTGAATTCGGCCTGATCGCGCGCAGACGTGGTGCTTGTTAATGCTTACGTATTTATATTGGATAAAAGGTAGTTTTTCTTGTTGCTCGTTTTTCCAGTGGAATCGACTTTAATAACCGGGTAAATTGAATGAGACATAGGCGTTTAAAGTAAATTATTAGTATTGTTCAATCCGTTTTTGGTTAATTTCTTGTTATTGTTATTTTGTATTAATATTCTCTTCATCCCTACCTGTTAATTACTTCCAGTTTTCTATGCCTGAAAGGCTTGCCAGTTATATAAATCAGTATTTTTCTAACACGATTGTTGTTCTGTAGTGAAAAGGATATATTATACAATTAATTTGTATAAAACATAATTTGTATCTAGAATGATATTATGTTTTACTATCATTGTTATCGTACATCCTGACAATCAATAATAACCAAAGGCGATGATAGAACCTCGCCGGACTGTTTTGACCCTGAAGTACTCAACGTCTTTAAGAAAAAAGAAAAAGATATGATCGAGATATTTGAAAATTATTCAAATAAATGAGTCTTTTGGCTTGAAATAATTTTTAGTAACTATAATTTATATGTAACTCTTGCGTATTAAATCAGCTACTTATGCGCTGTATGTCTAGCCGCGCTGATTTGATGCAACGCGAAATATATTGGGTAGGTTGATTTCTAGAGGTTTGTTTTACATTATTTTTTGTTTTGAGTTATAAGGTTGATGTATTAAAGAATAAGATAATTTTTTTGAATAAAACGGTTATTTGTTGTTCCCGGCTATTTTAGCCAAGGTAATGAGTTGATCGATTTCCATAGGTGGGATGTCTAGGATATCGGCGATGTCCTGGACTGGAATTCCTGCCTTGATCATGGCACTTAGGTAGCGATATCTTTCTGGAGGGCCGGGGATAAAGCCTGCGTTGCGTGGTGAACGGAGTGCTTGAAAACGATTGGTCACTTCGGCCTCGGAGAGGGATTGGATAAACTTTTCTTTCTTTTTGCCCTCACGATTCAGTATGGTAATTTTATGTTGTACTATTTGCAGTTCCCGCTGTAATTCCAGTATGGTATTTTCTTTTTTTTTGTTTTGAAGATACCAGTAGGCACAGAAAAAGGTCAAGGTGCAGAGAAGGGTTGCGCTTATGATGAAGGTCCATATAGTAAGTGGATAAGTGGGTAGTGCCATGGTTTATTAGTATATTTTGTACAAAATTTATACCCCTTCTACCAAATTAAGCTTCATAAACTTTACTTTGAGCTTTATGAGTGCCTGGCTGTGGAGCTGTGAAATGCGTCCTTCTGAAACAGATAAAATATCCGCAATTTCTTTCTGGGTTAGCTCTTCATAGTAGTATAATGAAATGACCATTCGCTCTTTTTCTGAAAGTTTTTCTAGTAGATCGCCAACGATATATGTCATTTCATGGGACTCGATGATCTCATGTGGAGTGGGGGATTTGCAGTCTTCCAGGTTATCCAAAAAACTGCGACCTCCTTCTGAGTTATCCAGAGTTTCATGTAGGCTTACGCAGCCCAAGTGACTTACTTTTCCTAGCAGGGCGTGGTATTGGTCTAAGTCTATCTCCATGGCTTGCGCCATCTCTTCATCATCGGGGGAGCGGCCAAGTTTTCTTTCCAGGCTGAGCATGGTTTTGGATAAACGAGACTGTTTTTCACGCAGAGATCGAGAGAACCAGTCAAGTTTGCGCATCTCATCATAAATAGCTCCACGAATACGGTACTCTGCAAATGTTTTAAATTTGGCTCCTTTAGATTCGTCAAATTTATTGGCCGCGTCAATGAGGCCTTCCATAGCGGCGCTAAACATGTCGTCACGAGACATGAATGAGGGGACCTGGGAGATCATTCGTTCAACCAGTAATTCAACCAAAGACATATGGGTTCGTATGAGTTGGGACCTATCGTCAAGTGGATTGATATGAGCCATATGGTGATGTATCATAATGCTTACAAGTATTTTGTTTTTTTAAGATATCTTTCAGTTGGCGTATTATTTGCTGTTTAGGTTCATTAAACGTTTCCAAAAGAACTGAATAGAACCTTTAGGCTCCATGTGTTGGGGTTCCTGAATAATTGTCCTGGCTAGTGATTCAAAGGCTGCGCTGCTTCTGGCACCGGGAAATAGTTCTACGATGACTTTTTGTTTTCTAATGGAGTCAATCATTAGCTTGTCTGATGGGATGGATCCGAGGTAGTCTATCGAAATGTCGAGGTATCTGTTGGCGACCATGGTTAATTTTCGAAATACATCTAGGGCTTCCTCCTCGTTGTTAATGAAGTTAACTAGCAGACCGAACTGTTTTTCATGGTATTGGGTGGATAGCAGTTTCATCAGGGCATAAGCATCTGTAATAGCAGTTGGCTCTGGGGTTGTTACCACCAGGATTTCTTGAGAAGCAGTAACAAAATAGGTGACGTTTTCCGAAATCCCGGCCTCGGTGTCGATTAGTACGACGTCAAATTCATTGTTCATAGAGTCAAGGGCGTCGAGAAGGCGTAATTTTTGGTGGGGGTCAAGTCTGGTGAAACGTTGGACCCCGGAGCCAGCAGGTAGTATTTTGATTCCCTCTGGTCCATCTACTAAAATTGATTCGAGATCAAGGTGGCCAGCGAAGAAGTGGTTGAGGTTGTGGTGGGGTGCTAAGCCGAATACTACATCGATATTGGCTAATCCAAGGTCGGCATCAAGGATGAGTACTCTTCTATGCATCCTGGCTAGTAGTACCGCTAAATTAGCCACTACAGATGTTTTCCCCACCCCGCCTTTACCGCTAGTGATTGAAAAAACTCTTGTACTGCTTTTCTGAATACCATCTTTTTCTCTTGTTCTTGTATTAATAGTCCGTAAGGTGTTGGCTTGATCGTTGTACAGTACGGCTTGATTATCCATTGTAAGCTGCCCCGTGCTGATCGATGATGAGATTGGCGATTATTTCTGGAGTCGGTGTGATCAGATCTTCCGGCACCTTTTGCCCATTAGTGAGAAAGGAAATAGAAAAATTATTTTTAATCTGCATGTTGAGAATGGTACCAAGTAAATTGCATTCATCGATTTTACTAAAAATGATGTTGTCTATGGGCAGGGAGCTGAACTTGTTGATTGATTCGTTAAGCTCGCTTTCTCTTGTGGTTGCTGAGAGGACCATGTGGTTTTCTAAAGCTAGTTTGGGTTGAAGAAAATCGATTAGCTCGTCGAGGTCTTTTTTGTTGCGGGGGTTGCGACCCGCAGTATCAATCAGTATTAAGTCGCGATCTTGATGTTTTTTCAACGCATAATTAAGGTCTTTTGGGCGTATGACCACCTCAACAGGTAAGTTCATTATTTCTCCATATACTTTGAGCTGCTCTACAGCTGCTATGCGGTAAGTGTCAATGGTTATGAGCGCGATGTTGTTGCCGTAGCGACCCAAATAGTTTGCAGCTATTTTGGCTATTGTGGTGGTTTTTCCGACTCCTGTAGGGCCAGTGAGCGCGATACGTTTTTGGGTTCTCTGTTTGCTTGGCTCAAGAGTGTTGATTTGAAAAAGACCGGCAATGGCACCTGTGAGAAAGTTTTTGAGGCCGTTGAGGTCCATAGGGACACCGTCTTCCATTTTTTGACTGGCGAAGTCAGCGATGGTGCGAGCTGCTTCTTGGTTTACCCCTCGATTCATGAGGAAGTGTACAATGGAGTGTCCGGCTCTAAAGCCTGAGTGATGCTCTTCGGTATTAGTTTTTGGTGAAATGATAGATGAATGGTTGTGATTCTGAATGGATATTTTTTTACTTAGTTCCATGACGATGTCGCGAAGTTCTCCGATTTCGCGTTTGAAGTTGTTTTCCTGTGATTCTGAAGAGAATTGTGAGGAGCTGTGGAGATAGTTTGTTCCGTTATTGTTGTTTCCGATTTCGTTACTTGGATAGCGAACATTATTTCCGTTATGCGGTGAGGGTGGGTAAAGGGAAGTGCGCAGGGCGGGGGTGGTTTCTTTCTCCTGCCATGGTTTGTCAACAGCAGCGGTGATTTCAAGAATCGGTCGGCTTAACATTCCTAGTCGACCTTTGCGTACGGTTCGGGTGGAGAGAATAAGCGCGTCAGGGCCGAGGGATTTTTTCACCATTTTTAAGCCGCTTGCCATATTTTGTGCTTCAAATATTTTAACCTGCATTTACCGTTACCGTTCCAAGTGATTTGATTTTTACGTTGGAGGTAATTTCGTTATGGGATAGTACCGCCATGTTAGGAAAGAAGCGTTCGGTTAGCCGTCTGATATGGTTACGTATTTGAGGGATTACCAAAAGTACGGGCTGTTGGCCACCTGGGAAATCAGCCAGCATGGTTGCCAGGGTGTCGAGTATTTTCTGGGCCTTTACCGGGTCTAGTGCTAGATAGCTGCCGGTTTCCCGGTGTTGGATGGAATTTTGAATCTCTTCTTCCACTGCCCGGTTAAGAGTAAGTACCTGGATGGTGTCCTCGAAATGTATATGGGAAGAGGAGATGGATCTAGCTAAGGCATAGCGGACATATTCGGTGAGCATATCCGGGTCCTGGGTGGAGGCAGTCCAGTCAGCCATGGTTTCTAATATTGTGCGTAGGTCTCGAATGGAAACATTTTCTCGCAGTAGATTTTGCAAGACGTGCATTATGGAGCTTAAGTTCAGAACGTGTGGGATGAGGTCTTCCACGAGTTTAGGGTAGGATTTGGCTAAGTTGTCTATTAAGTTTTGAGTTTCTTGGCGTCCTAACATTTCATGGGCGTGTTGTTTGATAATTTCGCTTAAATGGGTTGCCATTACAGTTACGCAGTCAACCACGGTGTAGCCTGTGATTTGTACGGCTTCCCGCCGGTCTTCCGTAATCCATATGGCTGGTAGACCAAAGGCGGGTTCAACAGTGGCTATACCTTTGATTGTTTCGGTAGCAGTACCTGGATCCATGGCCATGAAATATCCGGGCATCATCTCGGCAGTGGCAATTTGGACATTCTTTAAGCTGATTACATACTGATTTGGGTTGAGTTGCAGGTTATCTTTGATATGGACCGGGGAAACGATGAAACCGGCGGATTGCGCGAATTGTTTACGAATGGCCTGGATACGGCCCAAAAGTTCTCCATCTTGGTGGGAGTCCACGAAAGGAATGAGGCCGTATCCCACTTCTAATTCAATGAGGTCTACGTTGAGCATCCTATTATAATCTTCATCGCTCAGTACCTGAGGTGCAGGCTGTTCCTGAACAGGTTCTATGGTCTGTGCTTTCTTTTCGAGATCAAGAAGATATGCCGTATATCCCAGTCCGCAGGAGATAAGAAGAAAGGGAATAAACGGAAGGCCGGGGATGAGTGCAAAAGTTAGGAGTACTCCTGCAACTACCCATAGTGCCATGGTGTATCGGGTAAATTGGTTGTATAGTGCGGTGCCGAAATCTCCTTTGGCGGTGGATCTGGTTACCAGCATACCGGCTGCTATAGAGATGATTAAGGCTGGTATTTGACCGACTAAACCGTCTCCAATGGTGAGTATAGTGTAGTTTTGCGCTGCTTCCGAGATGGGCATGTCCTTTTGGAGAACCCCGATAATGAATCCTGCCCCAATGTTGATAAAGGTTATAATTATCCCGGCAATGGCGTCTCCACGCACGAATTTGGCTGCACCGTCCATTGCCCCGTGAAAGTTCGCTTCGGTAGAGATCTCTTCTCGCCGGGAGCGCGCTTCCTGTTCGTCGATCAGTCCGGCGTTGAGATCGGCGTCAATGGCCATTTGTTTGCCGGGCATGGCATCTAAAGTAAAACGGGCGGCAACTTCGGCTATCCTTCCTGATCCTTTAGTTATAACGATAAAGTTGATAGTGACCAAGATAACAAAGATAACTAGGCCTACCACGTAAGAGCCACCCACTACAAATTGTCCAAAGGCCTGAATAACGCTGCCTGCAGCATCCGGGCCTTCATGGCCTCGGATGAGAATGAGCCTGGTTGAAGCTACGTTAAGTGAGAGTCTGAATAAGGTGGTGGTAAGTAGGATTGAAGGGAATATGGTAAACTCAATGGCCTTTTCTGTGTAGAGGGAGATAATCAGAATTAGGAGGGCCAGAGTAATGTTGAGTGAAAGGCAAAGGTCGAGGATCATGGAAGGCAGGGGGATAATCATCAACATCAGTATGCTGATTAATCCCAGAGAGGCCCAAATGTCCTTGCGTTTGAGAATGTCGAACCGATTGGTTTGAGAAAGGATGCTTTGTTGTCCGATTTGTTCCATCAACGACGCATTCCTTTTATGCTGTAGATGTGAGCTAAAATTTCAGCCACAGTTTTAAAGAGTTCCTCTGGTATCATTTGACCTACTTCTGTTGATGAATGCAATAATCTTGCCACAGGCGGATTCTCTATGGTTGGTATATTGTGTTCCTTACCGATTTCTTTGATTTTTTCCGCTATTAGTCCTTTGCCCTTGGCTATCACCATAGGAGCATTCATTTCCCCTCGCTTATATTGTAAGGCAACAGCTATATGGGTTGGGTTGGTGATAATCACGTCGGCTTCAGGAACCTCTGCCATCATGCGTTTGCGCGCCATGCTTTGCTGAATAGATCGGATTTTTGACTTTAGGTATGGATCTCCTTCAGATTCCTTCATTTCTTCTTTTTGTTCCTGTTTGGTCATTTTCATTTTTTCTTCCATCTCGTAGCGTACAAAGCCGTAGTCGAGTAGTCCGATAAAGATCATAAGACCACAGATCTTCATAAGAAGAAGTCCGGCTATCTGGGCTGGTAGAAGTAGAGTTTGGATTACTGGGAGATCAGAGAGAAGAAGCGCTTTGGGGAAATCTTTTGCAATGGTGGTATAGGCGAGCCAGCCTATGAGAAGAACTTTTATGACTGATTTTATAATCTCCATGAATGAGCGTTTGGAGATCATGCGGCCTGCGCCTTTGATGGGGTCAAGTTTTTCAAGTTTGGGAATCATAGGTTTTCCGGTAATCAACCATCCGACTTGGATAAAAGTGGATAGAAATCCAGCAATAAGTACGGTGAGAAAGAAAGGGGTCATTATTAATGCTCCCTTTCCTATAATAAATATTGATATTGACATTAGATTGTCAGGGGTAAGGCTGAAAACTCCGCTACGACTCCAAATAAAGGAGCTGAGCTCAGAAAGGGATCGCCAGAACATAGAGGCGTAAAAATACCAAACCACAAGCATAAAGGTGAAAAGTATGGCCGTCTGTACTTCTTTGCTTTGGGAGACCTGGCCTTTTTCCCTAAAATCTTTTCGTCGTTTCGCTGACGGCGCTTCACTTCGTTCGCCGGTGGGAGTATCTTCGGCCATGATTTATTCGATGTTGGTAAATATTTGATACGTTAACAAGATCTTCAATAGTACCTGGTCACAACCACTTTATAAGGAACCTTACTGCAAGCGGTGAGCCGGTCGGTATTTGGCTTGGGAGGTAAAAGGTTTAGGCAATGATGCTTAAAGAAGCTCAAATATATGGATAATATTCACCATTAAATTGTCAAATTCCCGACTCAGGATCCGGATGGTAATATTGATTGTTAAGCCAATGACTAAAAACGATATGCTAATATTTATGGGGAAGGAGAGGAGAAATACATTTAGTTGAGGAAATACCCGAGCCATAATGCCGAGAACCCCGTTGGACAGCAGGAGGATTGCAAGAACAGGAGCGCTGAATTTTAGTCCCAGGAGAAACATTTTCGCACTCAGGTCGATGATGAGGGGGCCGATGGCTCCAGAAAAATCCATGCCGCCGGGAGGCAAAATAGTAAAGGATTCAACTATTAGTCGAAAAAAGAGATGGTGTCCGTTAAGGGAGAGAAAGATAAGCAGGGCAAGAATATTTTGAAATTTACTTATTAAAGAAAGTTGTTGGGTTGTTTGCGGGTCAAAGATGTTGGCAGCTGCAAACCCCATCTGATATCCGATAATTGTACCGCCGAAACTCACCGCAGTAAAAATAAGCTGGCTTACCAGTCCCAAGAGGATGCCAAGTAAAGCTTCATTTATTATGATAAAGGACAATTCCAAGAGGGTATAGGATTGTTGAATCAAAACATCTTTCATCAAGGGAAAGAGAAGAAGAGTGATGGTAAAGATGAGGCCGATTCTTGCTTGGGGTGGAACTGGTCTGGTGTTGAATACCGGGATGGCAGTAATCAGGGCGGCAGCCCTTACAGCACAGATGAGAAAAACCTGATACTGTTCCAAGGGAAATAACCCGATATTCATTATGTTATCGTCCTATGGTGCCGATGGAGGAGATGATTTCAGTTGTAAAGGTGAGCAGCATATTTATCAGCCATGGGCCGACTAGTAATAGAGTGACAAATACCGCTATTATTTTAGGAATAAAGGTCATGGTCTGTTCATTTATCTGGGTGGCGGCCTGGAAAACAGAGATTAACAGTCCCACCACCATGGCGGCGATCAACATGGGACCTGCACCCATGAGTACGGTCTGTACTGCCTTTTTGCCGATCGCGACAACGTCTTCTGGATTCATTGCGTCTTACCCGAAACTTTTCATTAAAGAACCGACCACCAGGTGCCAGCCGTCGACCAAAACAAAAAGCAATAATTTGAATGGAAGGGAAATGATGATTGGTGGAAGCATCATCATACCCATGGACATCAATACAGAGGCAACAATCATATCAATTACTAAAAAAGGGACATAAATCATGAATCCCATTTGGAAGGCCAATTTTAATTCCGAGAGCATAAAGGCTGGAATAAGAATTGTAGTACTGATATCATGACGATCAGTTGGTTGTTTTTGTTCTGTGATATCCACTAGAAGTTGAAGTTCGCTTTCTCGTACCTGGGAGAACATAAATTCACGCATGGCTCCCACGCTACGCTCAAGAGCCTCTTGTTGGGTGATATCTTCTTTCATGTATGGTTGAAAGGCGTTGTCGTTAATGGTGTTGATGACTGGAGACATAACAAAGAAAGTGAGAAAAAGAGCCAACCCTACCAGCACTTGATTAGGCGGCATGTTTTGGGTGCCCATGGCCTGGCGGACAAAGCCTAACACGATGACTATACGGGTGAAGGCTGTGGTCATAAGTAAAATGGCAGGTGCCACCGATAGGATTGTGAAAAGAAATAGAATCTGTAGTACTTTGGAAATTTCTGCTGGTTTGGTTGCGTCCTTTACGCTCAAGGAGAGGGTGGGAAGATTCACCGCAATTGCATCAGAGGTGGTAAAAAGTAACAATAATAATATGATAGGTATGAAGTGTTTCACTTCGTAGCCTTTAAAAATGAGGCAAAAGTGGGCTTGTGGTTTAAGTCCGTGCCTGAAAGTTCTTGTTCGTTTTTGTTTAAGAGTTCTTTAGCTATTTTTCCTGAGTCGTCTTTGTTAACCTGGTTTTCTCCACCTAAGTCGGCGAGTAGATTTATACCGTTTTGTCCACCTGCAAGTAGCAATTTTCGTCCCTCGATGTGTACCAGGATTAAAATATTTTTATGGAGTATTTGTTTGGTTTCGAGAATTTGGATTGAACCTGCTCTTGGGCCGTTGGGTAGTAGGCGTTTAGTGATAAGGCCATAGATGGCGAAAATTATACCAAGTACTATGAGAAGAGCCCAGGTAACCTGCAATAGGGAAGATTGTACATTAAAAGATTGTTCAGCTCGGGCAATTTTTGGAAAAGCCATAAGCAGAAGGCATGTGGTTATGTATGGTTTCATGGGTTATCCTAAATTTTCTATTCTATCTAAAGGGCTAACCACTTCGGTGAGGCGGATACCGAATTTATCACCGGATTTTACAGCTTCGCCTCGGGCGATGAGCCTAGAATTGACATAGAGGTCTAATGGTTCTCCAGCCATTTTATCAAGTTCCACCACATATCCTTCGCTCATCTGAAGCAGGTCGCGGATAAGAATACGAGCTCGCCCGACTTCAACTGAGATTTTTAAAGGAATATCGTAAAGGAATTCCAAGTCGTTGGCATCAGAAGTTTTTGGCTCAATATCGTAGGGTTCGCTTTGAGTTTCTTTGAGAAGTTCGGCAGCCTCTTCAGGTTTTAGTGGATTAGAATTTTCATTTTCCTGAGTTGTTTGTTCCTGTTTTGTATCATTTGTGTCCATATGTTGTTCCTTGTGAATCCTGATAGCGGCCTGTTATATGAATAGCTTTTTTCTTTTTATGCAGTCCGGCGATGGCTTGAAATTTAGGTTTTTCTTCCACCAGGATGGTCAGTGGCAATTCGGGGTCGTAGGTTAGTTCGATAAAATCGCCGATTTTAAGTTGGAGTATTTCTCTGATGGTCATTTCCACGTTGCCGGATCTTGCCGCCACCGTGGTACTCATTTGTGCTATTTCCTTGCTGATGGGGACACCCCAAGTTGCGGTTGGGGTGGAGTATGAGTCGATATCGCGTAATTTTTCTTTTATTGGTTCAAGGGATTGATAAGGGATGAGTAGTTGCATTTCACCGGCTCGATTTCCGACTATGATCTTAAACTTAGTGACGATCATTTCAACATCCGTGTCTACGATATTTACTAAACGGAAATTATTTTCAATTTTCACCAGGCCGGGTGATAAATCCATAAGAGAGCGGAATGCTTTCTTGATGTCTATGCAGTTACTTGCCATAACATTTTTTAGGATATTGATCTCAATGGTGGTCAGGGCTCGGTCTATGGGTGGTGCTCCTGTATCTAATGAGCCGCCCAGCATTATTTCTAATAAAGTAAATGAGAGAACCTGATCTATATGAATGAGGCAGCCGTTTTTTAATGGGTCAATGGAGTAAATGGCAATGGCGCCTTTATTGTTGAATGTAGCGATGCTTTCGTGAAAAGCTCGTGTTTCCAAATCTTGGCGGATAACAGTAAAGGTACGCTGTAGCAGGTTGGTCATTGATACACTGAGGCTACTTGCAAAATTATCTAGTATAATATCAAGGTTAGGAAGGCGAGATTCACCTGATCGGCTTTGGGTGTATATCTGAAATATATCTATAGGGGTGGAAGAAGATTCGGTTCCAGTCTCCTGGTTTTCTTCGATTAGATCTGTGGAGACTCTACCATCTTTGATGGCGGTGAGTAGTTCGGATATTTCATCCCTGGAGAGAATCGGTTCCATGGTATTTCCTACTGGACCACGAAATCGGTAAGATAGATATTGCTTACCCGACCGGTTTTGAGAAATGAATTAATTTTGATCTTTAATTCGGCCTTAAGTTGTTTTTTACCCTGTAAATCTTGAAGTTCCTCAAATGTTTTGTTGCTGATAAGCAGCAGGATAGCATCCCGAATTTGGGGCATCCGTTTTCCAGCTTCCTCTACTACTTGTTCATTGTTAAGCTCAAGGCTTAAAGCTGCTTTTACATAGTGTGAGGAGTCTTCGCTGATGATATTGACTACGAATTCCTTTATGTCAAGCATCGGACCGATATCACCCTGTTGCTCAATAACTGGGGTGGTAGGATCTTGTCCGACTGATTTGCCATTTTGCTCGTCTGGTGCTTTGCGTAGGAAAAAGAAATATACTCCAGCAGTGATAAGGATTGCTAAGAGTAAGCCTCCGGCAGCGATAAAAATTATTTTTATACTTTTGCCTTTTTGTCCTTCCGGAGGAGGCGTTGGTTTGTCAGCCATTTATGGGTCTCCTGAGAGTAGTTATGGAATTAGTGGATTAGAATGGTGCAGCACCATCATCTGTGGAGCTGCTATTTAAGGTGTTGCTGTTGAGTACAAAATCAACCCGTCTGTTTTTTGCTCTGTTTTCAGGATTGGTATTTGGCACGATAGGGGCGTCGGCACCATAACCTACGGCAGATAAGCGTTCGGTGGAGATCAATTTCCCCCTATTGTAAAAACGCATCACACTTACCGCCCGGTAGACTGAAAGGTCCCAGTTGCTCATGGTTTTGTCTGTGGTTGGAATGGAGTCAGTATGCCCTTCCATTCGGATAGAGAGGGGGAGTGGACGGATAATATCGCCAAGTTTACGTAATAGAGGATAGGCCGCAGGGTCAAGTGTTGGTTTGCCGGGAGCAAACAGGAGTGATTCCTTTAATCGGATAATTATGGAATTTTTATCTTTTCGGATTAGCTCCACTTGTTCGTTTAGTTTGGAAGCAGTTATTTTTAATTGTATATGTTCAAAAGCTTTTTTTATTATTTTTTGAGGTACTGGTGTGAATTCAGCTTTTGGAGGGGTTGGATGTACGGGAATGTTATATTCGAGTTTAGGGCTTACTCGATGAAACCCGAATGCTTCCTTGAGGGAATTGTTGGCTTTGCTAAATTTTATCTCGTCTAGTGAGGCCATGGAAAGTAGTAGTACGAAAAATGTTAATAATAAGGTGACCATATCGCTAAATGTTACCATCCATAAGGGGGCACCAGCGGGTGGGCATTCTTTTGGTTTTTTCTCCGACATGATCGGTCCTTATTTGAAGACGGATTCGCGTAATTTCGGTGAAATGTAGGCATGGAGCTTTTGCTCCATTATTCGAGGGTTTTCCCCGGAGAGAATGGATTCCATGCCCTCTACGATAAGTATTTTTTGTAATAGTTCTGTTTTCGAGCGGGTTTTGAGTTTGCCAGCTATTGGGTTACATATAACATTTGAGATCACTGAACCGTAAAAGGTGGTGAGAAGTGCGACAGCCATGGCTGGGCCGATGGAAGAAGGATCATCCATGGTTTGTAGCATTTGTACAAGTCCGATAAGAGTGCCAACCATTCCCATGGCAGGGGAGATGTTGCCCAGGGAAGTGAAAATGTCAGCCCCTTTGGTGTGACGTTCTTCTATATAATTGATTTCAGTGTTGAGCATTAGCTTTAATTCTTGGGGTTCCTGACCGTCTACTGCCATTTGGAGAGCTTTTACCAGGAATTCATCATCAATTTTGTTCATGGCGCTTTGGAGGGAAAGAATGCCTTCTTTTCTCGCCTTATTGGCAAAGTCCATTAATTGACTAATAAGGTTGTTAACTGATTGTTCTTTTATCATAAAGGCATGTTTTACTACATTAGCTGCGCTGAGAATATCGGCAATGGGGTAGTTGATCATTGCTACACCTATTGATCCGCCGATCACAATTAATGCCGATGGTGTATCAAGGAATATTAATAATGATCCACCTTGCAGGATGGCCATGATCATGAGGCCGAAGGCGGCAATCATGCCGATTATTGTTGCGAGATCCATATAGCAGACCTATGGTTTGAAGAATGATTTATCTTTAAAGTGTTGAAAGGATGAAGTGTTAAGCATCAGGTTGTTTCTATGTTGTACCGTATTAGTTCAATATAAGGTAAATGGTGGCATTAAAGATTAAGCAAGAAAAATGCCAGGATAATAGATCAATAGTGTCGGGAGTTGTTGTCATTAATCAAAGGAAATATCAATAAGGTTGGGCAACATTCGCTTTGAGTGAGTATTCACGATATTTATGAGGTGGTGGATTTATGGCCGCGGAAAATAATAAATATCCCAAAATCGCGCAGGATTTTTAGTCGTCTTGTAAGAGAGGTAATAGGCGGATACATATTGCTATGTAACTGTTGCATTGACAAAGAAGACGGCTAAAAAGACAAGCAGGTAAGCGATAGACTCCTAGATGGGGTAATGTATTATTTCCGCAGCACTTAATATGATTATGGTTGGAGGTCTGTGCATGTGAAAAGGGTAACTAACCCTTTTCTTTTCAGGGATAGTAGTTACATCGCGTTGATATTCTTCTGTTGTTTCTTCTTGAAGACGACTAAAAAGCGTGGGCAGGTAAGCATGGGCTTCGAATTTGGACTGGTTGTTATTTTTCGTGCCCCTTAGTTAGCACGAGAAAAGAGTAAATAGAAAATTGTGTTGCATGGAACTTGTTGGGATTGCAGTTGCTTATGGTTAGGAGGTGGAGGTTGATTGTTATAGTCAGGGAGTGTCAGTTTTTTGACCAGCTTCTGAAAAAGAAAATTTCTAGAATAAAAATAGTATCTGATCACAGGGGGCATTATTAGCTGATTTAATATACTGCGAAATAGTAAGTGGTTACAGGTGAATCAGGTTTGTGCAGTTGCCGCTGTTATCTATATACAAAAAAAAAGGATATCCGTTTCTCTACCTTAGGCAAGCCTGGGCGAATACCCTTTTACGTTAGGCTGTTCTTTGTTATCGTTTAAGGTTGATAAGCTCTCCGAGTAGTTCATCTACGGTAGAAATAATTTTGGAGTTAGCTTGAAATCCACGTTGAGCGGATATCATCTTGACGAATTCCTGACCCATATCCACGTTTGATTGTTCTAGGGAATTAGTAAATATTTGTCCAAGTTCTGGACCGGGCAAGCCTACTCGTGCAGGGCCGGAATCTTCGGTTGAGCTGAATAGATTGGAACCTGCCAGCTCCAGCCCTTGGTTATTTTTAAATTTACCCAGTACCAGATGAGAAATTTTGATTTGCTCACCGTTAGAATAAGAGGCTATGACCACGCCTTCGGAGTTGATGCCGACATTGGTCAGATTACCGGCTCCGTAGCCGTCTTGGTCCTGGGAAATAACCACTGATTCACTGTCGAATTGGGTGGTGTCAAAGGTGATATCGATATTGGAGGGATCTGATCCGTTGGCCCAATCAATTGGGCCAACTGCTGCAATTCCGCCTCCGAGTAAGGTTCCGTCGGGGTTGAAGGTTAAGTTGCCTGCTGCTCCAGCGCCTGCCACTTGACCGATATCGACGCCGTTAACATCTTGAGCAGACCAATGCCAGTCCCAGGTATTAGCGGCTGTTTTGGTGAAGTAAACTGAGACGAGATGGGATTGTCCTAAGGAATCATATATTTGAGTGGAAGCTCCATAATTAAAAGAGGTGGTATCGTTTGGGTCCCAAGGTACTACTGGTACAAGGGGTGGGGTGGCAGCGTCCAGGTTGGTGCTGAAGGTCATTGCAGTCGTGGGGTTGGCGGGAATTAAACCGGTATTGAGCACTTGGATATCGGTAGGGTCGCCAGCAACTAAATTGCCGTCAATGTCATATTGTTTCCCTTGCACTCGGAATCCTTCGGGGTTGACTAAAAAACCCTCATCGTCAAAACGAAATGCGCCAGCGCGACTGTAATAGGCTGTTTTATCACCTGGTTGCTTGAGTATAAAAAAGCTATCGCCTTCAATGGCTACATCGGTCCCCGAGGAGGTGGTTTCAAAGGTTCCTTGACTAAAGATATTGTCTACTTTAGAGACGTTGACCCCTCTACCAACTTGGGAGAATCCACCGGAACCGTAGATACTACTTGATAGCAAATCAGAGAAAACGGTGCGTGCTCCTTTAAAGCCTATGGTGTTGGTGTTCGCTAGGTTATTACCGATAACGCTCATTGCTTGTCCATTGCTATTTAAACCGCTAACACCGCTGAACATTGCACTTTGAATACCCATTGTATCCTCCTAAAAATCCGAGAAAAAAGTTGATTTGTTTCCCGGTAAGTATGATTAGCTCTATTAATTAGTGAAATAATCTATAGCACCCTCAGTAAGGGTGGAAATGTTTGATGTTTGAGTCGCATTTGTTGCGCTGGTAGTATCGGCAGAATCATATACTCCGTGCACGTCAGCGAACTGGTAGCTTCCTGATTTGGTAAGCAACATTATGCCGCTATCGGTAAGGTCTACACCGTTTACTTCTGAACGTACTAGAGGGATAACTCCTACAGAACCCTCTTCTAGTGCACTTTGTGCTTCAATAACGATGTCGTAGCTTCCGGGAGGCAGAGGGTCGCCATTGGCGTCGAGTCCGTCCCAGGTAATAAAGTGATTGCCATTCTCAAGGCCGTCACCGATTAAGGTGGCCACATTTTTTCCGTTTTTGTCCTGGATATGAAGAGTGACGTCAGAAGCGGCTCCTTCTACTCTGTAACCTAATTGTATCGGTCCTGTGGTCAGCTCAAAGGATGATCCTTCGACTAATACTTCTTTTCCGATCAGTGAGAGTGCTGAGAGACGTTGGGAGCTGTTCTGGGCATCAGCCAAACTTTCCATGTTTGAATTCAGGGTAAGAAGCTGTTCAAGTTGACTGAATTGTGCTAGTTGGGCTGTAAATTCAGTAGGGTCAGAAGGGTTTAGTGGGTCTTGATTTTGTAGTTGGGCAATTAACAGGGTAAGAAAATCTTTCTGTAACAGCGTTGCTTTGCTCTCGGTGGTAGTGCTGCTTTTATTTGCTGTGAGTTGAGAAATATCGTTAATAGCATTCATAGTGATTTACCCGTAGTTTCAGATGTGGACGCTCAATGAATTCCCATGTAGGGAGGGTTGTAAAGTAGAGCTAGCCGTTGTTATTGGTTCGTTGAAATCATCACTATTGTTTATCAAGTTGGTCATGTTTTCAGGCTTGTGAAGTTGACGTTGCAAATTGTTTTCTTTAAAAAATCCTTCATTGGAGTTGTTATCAGCGGCAACTGAGACCTCGATATGCTCAAGATGTAGGCCGTTTTGTTCCAATGCTTCACGCAGTCGTGGAAGGTTTCGTTCCAAAATGTCCTGGACATGCGGGTTTTGGGCAATGATGTGGGCTTTTATGGAGTCTCGTTCCATGCGGATTTCTAGTTTGAGTTCTCCCAATTCCTCGGGCTGCAAGCGTAGAGTTAGTTGGCTGCTGTTGTTAGATTTATTCGTTGTAATACGAGCAGCAACCTGATTGATAATATGATGTTCACTTACTGTTACGCCCGATGGTAATTTTATAATGGAATCAGTTTTATCAATTCCTGATAACGGACTAAGAAAACTAGTGGTGGTGTTTTCACTCTGTTCTGTGTTGAACAAAAGACTGCTTTTAGCTGTTTCTTGGGTGTTATTGGGGTTGTTGCTTCCCTGTTGCCCTTTATTATCGGTGGCTGGATTATTATCCTTTTCTGTTTCTACTCCCGAGGGAAGATTGGAGAGAATAATTTTGTCACTTAAATCAACTCTGGTTCCGGATTGGCTTTGGTTAAAATTAAATGGTATTTTTTCTGGTTGGGGGGCAATTGATACCTTCGTGGTTCCATTTTCTATCGAAAAGTTAACTGGTTCCTCGATGAATGAGGCAAGTTTTGCTAATAAAATTTCTTGACGCTGAGGCGTTGATGCAATCTCTTTTTGGAGTATGGCGTTGGATTTTGGTTCAGAAATATTGGTACTTGATGAACTGTGATTTACGCTAGGAGCCTTTATCTCATTGGAAAGCAGTTTTTGTAGTTCTTGTATTGCTAGGGAAGCTGGGTGACTTTCAGGCTTTGTAAGAATAGGATCTACGGATTGTTTAATTGAACCAGCCGTTTTTTGAACGAAATCACTGTCGCTGTTTACTTTGTTAAATAAGTCTCGGAGTCCTTGTAAAAGAAGATTTTCGCGAGATTTTAGGCTGTTATTTTGTAATTCATCTTGTGGGTTAAGAGATGGGTTAAGTGGAGGTGTTTGCTCTGTGCTTCTATTTTCCGTTGACAGATTTGTCGATTCGTTACTTTGCGGTAAAAGAGATAGATTGATCGGGCGTCCAGAGAGTACACTATTCATCAGGGCGATTAGTTGAACTGAATCGGGCTGATTATTTGGGTCTGATTGGGTTTTCTTGTCATTTATTTTTTGTTGTTCTGCTGTATTAGCAGATTCTAATTGTTGTTTTTGTTTGTCGAACTGCCCTTTTTGGATGGTATTATTGAGGCTTCTATGAAAATTGTTGTCTTCCGTTCCATCAAGAGAAATATTCTTGTTCTTAGCAGGAGATATTTTGTTGGAAGCAGTAATTTCAGGGGTTATAATTTCAGCAGCGTGCATAAGGGCACCTAGTTATGGGTCAAGTTTGGAAAAGGCGGCCGTTAAAGAGGCTGCTTTTTTTCTATCCATTTTGTTGAGAGCAGCGGAGGCGGACTTTACTTTCATTCTTTTGAGGATGGCGACAGCTAGTTTTTGTTCAAGATTCATAAGGATTTTTGCCACACTCTCGGAGTCCATTTTTTCGTAAATCTTACTGAGTTCTTTGATTCTTTCCGCTTCCTTTTCATCTTTTTCGGTCAGTAGATTTTTGATCTCGTTTCTGGTTTGGGTTAGTTGCTTAAGTTTCTTATCGACCTCTGTCTCTAATCTCTTTAGTTCCAATTTTTTCTCTTCAAGAAGGCTTCGTTCTTTGGTTAGTGACTCACGTTCCAACTGCAAGGCAAGGTAGACCCTTCTTTCCTCAACTGATTCGTATGTTTTTTTTTCCAAAGATATATTATCAGCGGCGGCTAGTGGACGGGATAGGGTGATTAGAATGAGAAATAAAAATATGGAAAGTAAAATTTTTGAGAACATAGGATATTCCAAAGGAAGCTAAAGGTTATTGGTAGTTATATGTGCCTTAGGCTTAGAGCCACGAAAACAATCAATTATCCCATCTTGCTTGTTTTTTTGTCGTTTTCTTTGTTAAGGCAACAGTTACATTGAAATATTAATCGCTTATTCCCCTATGCAGTTGCTCGCTATAGTTGCTCTATGCGGGCGAGAGCAGTCCTGTAAAGATGAGGTGCCTGTGATTAATAACGTTATCGTTTGTGAAAAAGAACGGCAATTTCATCTAGAATTTTTGTTTCTTTTGCTGATAGAAATTTCTGGTATGCTTTATTTTGTCGATCTTTTAATTGATCAAGAACCTTCTTTTTTTGGCTTGCCCGTAAAAGTTTTTTTCGGTATAGGTTCGTTTTAGTTTTTTGTTTTTCCAACCCTTTTGTAACTTGTTCAAGTTGTGTTTTGAGGAAGAAAATCCTGTTTTCATAGAGTTGTATTTGATCTATAGCAGTTCCAGCAGTTCTAATTTTTTCTATGGCTGCAAAAAGGTGGTCATTATCTTTGGTTAGTTTTAGAAGTTGTTCTTTTAATATCTCTTCTTGTTCTAAACATTTAAAATATTCATGTTGGGCAACTCTTTCAATCTGCTTTCTGTATTTTAGTACTGGCTCCATTCCCCATTTTTTAGGTCGCTTCATAGTAGATTACTTATTTGAACTCTAATTGTTACGTCGATCAATTGTGACACGTTCCTGCTTTCTGCGGCTATCGCTTTTTCGTTCGTCGACCAGTTCTCCGATGGCAGCCATTGTTTCTTCAAGAGAAGAAGCCTCGTGGGTTTGTTGGCGAAGAAAATCATTTATAGGGTCAATTCTGGAGATTGCGTAATCAATGGCAGGATTAGTGCCAGTGGCATAAGCACCGATATTGATAAGATCTTCTGAGTCTGCATAGAGTGCTAGTATATTACGTATTTTTCCAGCTAGTTCCAGGTGGCGCGGTGAGGTGATATCACGCATTACTCGGCTGGTGGACATCATTACATCAATTGCTGGATAATGATTTTTCGCTGCTATGTCTCTGGATAAAACGATATGCCCATCCAGGATGGAGCGTACCGCATCAGCCACCGGTTCTGTGAGGTCATCGGCATCGACCAGCACGGTATAGAGTCCTGTAATGGAGCCATGTTCTTTGTAACTTCCGGCTCTTTCAAGTAATTTCGGTAGGGTAGCAAAAACTGAAGGCGTGTATCCTTTAGTGGTGGGGGGTTCTCCTATGGCTAAACCAATTTCCCGCATGGCCATGGCAAATCTAGTAACTGAATCCATCATGAGTAGTACATCCTTGCCTTGATCACAGAAATATTCAGCAATGGCTGTGGCTGCAAAAGCTCCGCGCATACGTAATAAGGGTGATTGATCCGAGGTTACCACCACAATTACTGAGCGCTTTAATCCTTCCTCACCAAGGTCTCTTTCTATAAACTCTCTTACCTCTCTGCCACGTTCCCCGATTAGAGCAATAACATTGACATCGGCTTTGGCGTATTTTGCAATCATACCCAAGAGGACTGATTTGCCAACTCCCGATCCAGCCATTATCCCCATTCGTTGTCCTTGACCGCAGGTGATCAGGCCGTTTATAGCCCGAATACCGAGGTCCAGGTGTTTGCATATCTTTTTGCGCTGCATGGGGCCAGGCGGTGAGCGATAGAGAGGAACATCATCGGTGAGGTTTAAGGGAGGGCCGTCATCCAGGGGAGCTTCCATGCCGTCAATAACTCTGCCTAGTAGGTCATTGCCAACCTTTATAGAAGCCTTTTCGGTTTTCATTCTAATGGGACTACCTGGTCCAAGACCGCGTAGTTCACCTAGTGGCATTAGCAAGGCCCGGCTTTCATCATAGCCCACCACTTCAGCAACAACTGGTGCTCCCCCTTCCAGAGGAGTAACTTCGCACATGGATCCGATGGAGGAATGGGGACAGTGGCCTTCAACAACCAGGCCGACAATGCGTTTCACTTTGCCATATACTCTGATGGTTGAGAGCTTTTCTAATGAAGATGAACTCATGATTGGTTATCCTTTGCTACGTGGGGCGGTGGACTGATTTTTGGCTCTTCACTTTTGGGTAAATGGTTTTGAAGAAACTCCAGAGAAGCTTCAAGTTGCCCTTCTATGGTGGCATCGACCGTGCATATCTCTGAGTCTATGAGGCAACCTCCAGGATGAATATTGGGGTCAGTTTTAATTTCGATATGTTTGAGTCCGCGAATAGAAGAGAGTAGTGAGGGCTTAATACGTTCAGCTACATCGAGATCATTGGGGTGTAGGGTAATGTGAAATTCATCGCTTTGTAGGGCACGGGTGACTGCAGATTCCAGAGTGGTTGCTATGAAATCTCGCTTTATGCTCAATTCTTGTTTAATGATTTTGCGACACATTGTCATGATTATGTTTATCATGTTCTCTCGGTTGCTTAGTAAGATAGTGCTGCGTAAAACATCTAGTTTACGACATACTTCTGTAAATCCGTTCAAGGCGTTTTCAAGCTCTATGCGCACTTCTGTTTGTGCATCGATGAAACCGAGCTGGTAGGCCTCATCGCGGATGGCCTGTGCATCAATTACATTTTCCGATTGTTGCTCAGGGAGAGGTTTCGGTTCAATCTCCTTAGATTCAATAATGGTTTGGTCCATCTCGGGCTCTTCTTGGGGAGGGTCCTGGATAGTTGGGGCATCGTCATGTGATTCTGGAGATTCTTCAGTGCTATGGTTGGTGATTAAATTTAAAGGGGTAAATAATGAATCTTTTTTATATATCTTTGTTAATTCGGGTGAACTCTTTTGTTTATGACTGATCATTGATTTACTGCCTCAGGTAGATACGGAAAATTTGTTTTTTCAGAATCTTTTCTTTTAGGGCCGCAGAAAAAATAAATTATCCTATCTTGCTTGTCTTTTTAGCCGTCTTCTTTATCAAGGCAACAGTTACATAGTTATACTATGCGCCTATTGCCTTGATAAAAAAGAAGACTAAAAATCCTGCGCAATTTTGGGATAATTATTATTTTCTGTGGCCCTTAGCTTGTTGTTGCAAATTATGTGTTGGATTATTTGAACTGATGTGTAGTTGTAATTTTCCTATTATTAAACGAGTTCGTCGCTTCCCTGTTTGCTAAGGATTATTTTACCTTCTTCTTCAAGTCTGGAGGCTATATGGACGATGGATTGTTGCATGGATTCCACTTCCGAGAGACGTACAGGTCCCATGGTGTCTAGGTCATCACGTATCATCTCAGCAGCTCTTTCTGATATATTGCCGAATATCTTGTCTCGAAGTTCATCTGAAGCCGTTTTTAGGGCAATTGTTAGGGTATCGTTGTTGATTTCGCGTAAAATGGTTTGCAGAGCGCGGACGTCCAGGCCAAGTAGATCTTCGAAGGTGAACATTTGTTTTCGAATATCCTCTGCCATTTCAGCATCAATATCCTCCATTTGTTCGAGAATCTCCCCGTCCATATTGTTTTTCATGCCGTCGAGAATATCTACTACTTTATTAACTCCACCGACTTGACGTCGTTCTTTATCGACTACTATTCCGATTTCTCTGTGTAGAGCATCTTCAATACGGTGGATTACTTCAGGTGAGACCTTTTCAGTCGTGGCTATTCGATAAACCACATCGGCCCGACTATCCTCTGGCAAGTGAGATATTATTGCGCCAGCATGATCAGGTGTTTGAGTGGAAAGAACTAAAGCGACGGTCTGAGGATGTTCTCCTTCCAGAAGACCGGCCACCATGGCCGGTTGCATGTTGGAAATTGTCTCCAGGGGTCGCGCCTCGGTTCCGGAAATGAATCGTTTCATAAGTATGTCTACTCGATCTTCGTTACCGGCTTGTCTAATGGAATTTTTAGCAAAATCATGACCTCTGATAACTATTCCGGCAAATGTCTCACAATCTTTTTGAAAGTCCTCTAGTACACGAGTTCTAGTTTCATTTGGTATATGATTGATATCGGCCATGGCCCTAGTAACTAGATGGATTTCCTCATCAGAGAGTTCTTTGAGGATTTTGGAGGCTGATTCCTGACCTAAACAAATAAGTAAGGTTGCAGCTTTATTGAGTCCTGTTACTTTTTCAGGTGACATACTGATGATGTTGGTTTGAGTTTAGTATTATTCTAGTGATCAAAGAGTTTTTTGATTTAGAGTATATTTGATGTGTAAATAAATTATGTGAAAATATAATCCATAGGTAAGTATAATGTATTTTGCCTATTAATTTTTTAAATTCACGGTGGTATCTATTAAAGTAATAATGCCTCATTGTGTTTATGAAGGAGAGTTTCATTATCCCTCCTTGATCCAGTTTTTTACGACATGTGCCACAAAGGGAGCGT